>PFMD01000039.1:6736-34418 GCA_002784945.1 Candidatus Kerfeldbacteria bacterium CG_4_10_14_0_8_um_filter_42_10 | reverse complement strand
ACCCAATGAGGTGATAAACGAGTATCTCAAAAGTGGTGCATTGCTAACTTGAATTTTCACCCCGCTTAATTAAGCATAGAATAAGAAGTTCTTATCTGTTATATTAATAAAAGGTATTAACCCCCCGGGGCAAGCCCTGGGCCTCAATCCCGAAAGCGGGATTGAATTGAAGCGAGGCAAACCTCGAGGTATTATACCTTGTGTTTCTCCGCCACCTTGAATTTTAAAGCGCGATTTCGAAATCGCGCCTACGGTAAGGCGGATTTCCTCCAGAGGCGGACAATTGCGCCACTGGCGGAGACTGCGTCCTGCCTTTGCCGAAACGAAGCTCCGGCTTCGCGCAGGCAGGTCGGACGATATGAAAACTGCTGTTTTCATTCGCTCCTCGCTTGTCGAAATAATACGAAACACTATGAAATATAGTTCCAAAAACGCTCAGGAAACCGAAAAACTGGGCAAAAAACTGGTTTCTAAATTAAGGGGGGGTGAAACCATCGCGTTAACCGGCGACTTGGGGAGCGGAAAAACAGTTTTCGCTAAAGGAGTCGCCAAAGCACTGGGGATTAGGAAAAAAATAACCAGCCCTACTTTTGTATTATGGAGACTTTACCAAATACCAAAGCCCGGGAGAATTAAATACCTTTGCCACATTGATCTTTATCGGCTGACACAATCTCAAGATATCCTGGCTCTGGGAATTAACGAATACTGGCAAAGAAAAGACACGGTTTGCTTAATTGAATGGGCGGAAAAAATTAAAAGATTTCTTCCTAGAAAAAATCTTTTTCTAGTGAAATTTGAGATTAGCGATTTGAATACAAGAAAAATAATAATCGATGGAGTCAGCGACGTGCGAAGTTAATCGGAATAGAATTTGCTCGTCAAAAAACATTATTCTTTAGCGGGATTTAATAATTACCTGGCTTTGACACTCCACCCTAATTTATACTAGAATGGGACTGTTACCATATTTAATAATTTATTTATAAACTATGTTTAAGAAAGAAGAAGGAGAAATTAAAGAAGGTGAAACGGAGACTATTATTGGCCCTTCGGTAAAAGTAGAAGGAGATTTTCACGGTGAAGGCAGTATTGTGGTAGAAGGACAAGTTAATGGAACTCTGAGGACTAATCAAAATTTGAAAATCGGGACTAACGCCAAAATTAAAGCGGACATTCAAGCCGCCAATGTATTTATTGCCGGAGAGGTTAAGGGCAATCTTCAGATTAAAGAACGAGCCGAGTTAAAAAGCACCGCCAAAGTCACCGGTGATATTGTAACCAAAATCATATCCATCGAAACGGGAGCGGTTTTAAACGGCAAGTGCACCAGCGGCAATGAAGGTACAGCAGAAAGAGAAATCATGAAACCTAAAATAAAAAATAATCGGAATAATATCTTAAGAAAGGAAGAGTTCTAAAAAGAACAATCCCTTATTGTTGTAAAGTATATGTATTTTTATCTCTACGATTCTTTTTTAAACAACAAAAAATACGTTTCTACTCTGGCTAAAATAGAAAATAGACTGATTGATTTGGGAATAAACGGTAAAATTGATAAATTGAGTGTTTTAAAAAGCGCGCAAGAAGCGATTGAAGACAGCGTCAAGAATGGAGTAGATACGATTGTCGCGGTGGGAAATGATAAGACTTTCGCCAAAATAGTGCCCATTGTCGCTAAACAAAATGGCCTCACTTTGGGTTTTATTCCGTTGGAGGACAACGTAATAGCTAAATTTTTAGGGATTCCTACTGGAGAAAAAGCTTGCGACACCCTTTCTTCCCGCCTGATCGAAAGAATAGATCTGGGCAAGGCTAATGATTTTTATTTTTTCTCAGAACTGAATATACCTGAATCAGAAGATTTGACCCTAGAATGCAATGGCGGACATTTCAGAATTAACTCCGTAAACCACAGTAATGTCATTAAAATCTGTAACTTAACTTACGCTTCTTTAAAAGGGAATTTTAAGTCAAGGAAATTATGTGATCCAAACGACGGGCTTTTAGAAGCAATCTTCACCCCCGCTTCAACTGGCCTTTTGGGAAAAAACCAGCTTGATTTCAATAAACGAAGCGTATTCCCAATCAGAAAAATTAAAATTAAAAGCGACCACTCCCTTTCTCTCGTCGCTGACGGCGAAACCGTGATAAAGACTCCCGTTATCGTACAAGTTGTTCCCAAAAAACTTAAACTAATAGTGGGGAAAGAAAGAAAGTTTTAATTCGCTGATTTAGAGTAACAAGACAATAATTGGAATCTATCTCTTAAAGGTAGATTTTTTACGTTAATAATTTAATTTAGGAGGTTGACCAAAGCATTTTTTTGAAATGCCCCGGTTGACCAATAACTAATATTGGACTATGCTGAATAAATAACTAAAACATTTTGCTGATGAACCAAAAGGAATCTCAAACTGAAGATCATATCAAGGAAACACTTACCATTCCCGAGGTAATTGTAATTAAGGAACTGGCGGAAAAAATGAATTTGCCGGTAACTGAAGTTATTGCCGAGCTAATGAAAAATGGGATTATGTCTTCCATGAATGAATCCATTGATTTTGAAACGGCTGGAATCATTGCCGAGGATCTTGGATTTACCGTTAAAAAAGGCGAAGTGGAAGAAATCCAAGAAGCAAAAGTTAAAATCTTAGAGGACACCTTAGAAAAAGATCAGCGGCAGTCAGAAAACCGGCCACCCGTAGTGGTGGTAATGGGGCATGTTGATCATGGAAAAACAAAGCTTTTGGACGCCATTAGAGAAACAAAAATCGCCGAAAAAGAAGCGGGCGGAATAACTCAATCGATTGGAGCGTATCAGATAGAAAATAAAGGTAAGTTAATCACTTTAATCGATACCCCTGGGCATGAAGCGTTTTCCGCCATGCGTTCCCGAGGAGCCCGAGTAGCCGATCTCGCCATCTTGGTCGTGGCAGCGGATGACGGGGTACAACCCCAGACCAAAGAGGCTTACGAGATTATCAAGAAAGCCAGGCTCCCCTTTTTGGTGGCTATCAACAAAATAGACAAACCCGAGGCGAACGTGGAAAAAGTGAAAAAGGAGCTATCGGAAATTGGAATCGTACCGGAAGACTGGGGCGGAAAAATAATCTTCAGCGAAATATCGGCCAAACAAAAAACTGGCATTTCAGAATTAATTGATATGGTTTTGTTGGTGGCGGAGATGGAAAAGAAAAACATAGTGGCGAATTACCAACGCGAGGCGATGGGAACTATTATTGAATCGCATATCGACAAAGGAGCCGGTCCGCAAGCGACCGCCCTAATTCAAACGGGAACCCTGCGCTTAGCTGACTATATCGTTGTCGGAGACATCCACGGCAAGGTAAAAGCGATGAAAGACTGGAAAGGGGAATTAGTCAAAAATGCCGAGCCGTCTAAGCCGGTTCAAATATTGGGCTTAAAGGAGGCTCCTAACGTAGGCGACATTTTATATGTAACCAAAGATCGGACCGAAATTAAATCCTTGGTCAAAAAACATCGCCTCCACTCTCTGCAAAAGAAAATGGACCAGCAAACCGCCCAGAAAAAAACTGACGATGCCCAAGAGAAAAAAGAGAAAAAAACGGTGTTTAACATTGTTTTAAAAACTGACACTTTTGGCTCGCAAGAAGCGATCTGTGAATCATTGGATAAACTACAGCATCCTGAGGTGCAGGTGGTAATTACCTCTAAGGGGTTAGGTAACATTACGGAAAAAGATATTATTCAGTCCGACTCCACTCATTCCAGCCTAGTGGGATTCAATGTGGTATTAACCCCGCAAGCCCAGGAAATTCAGAAAGATCGCCAAGTAGAAATAAAAATATTTACGATTATTTACGAATTAATCGATTATATCAAGGAGGAGTTGGAAAAAATATTATCTCCGGAAATCATTTTGGTTGATTTAGGAAAAATAGAAATTCTGGCTTTGTTTAAAATGGAAAAAGAGTATCAGATTATTGGCGGAAAAGTATCAGAAGGCAAAGTAGAGAATAACGTTTTGACCAAAATTATTAGGAAGGGTGAAGAAATAGGAAAGGGAAAAATAGTCCAACTTCAATCAGAAAAGAAAAACGTAAAGGAAGTACTGAAAGATTCGGAATGCGGTCTTAAAGTAAAGACGGATACCGCCATTCAAGCAGGCGATGTTTTGGCCGTATACAAAGAGGAACAAAAAAATCGTAAACTAGAATTTTAATTCCTCCTTAGGGGCAATGCCTTCTAAACGCATTAAACAAATTAACGAATTAATTAAAGAGGAAATCAGTTCTATTATCGCTAAAGAAATAGAACTTCCCCCTAATTGTTTGGTGACTATAACCAAAGTGGAAACCAGCGCTGATTTAAAGCACGCTAATATTTGGTTATCCATTTTACCAACCAATTATCAGCAAAAGGGGCTTCAATTTATTTCGGCCCGGGCCGGGAATATTCAAAGAATCTTTAACCCGTGTTTAAAGACCCGGAATACCCCTAAAATCAGCTTTAGAGCGGACGATTCGGCCGAAAAGGCAGAGCATATCAATCAATTACTTGACACAATTAAGAAGTAACTGTAATATGGCTTGTTTTACCTATAAATACCAATCTAGGATAAGACCATATTTTTTGGTAAAAGTATTTTTATGTACCCCAACGCCTCACTTTATGAAGACATTTTTCAAAGACTCTCTGAATCCCAGAGAACTCTTTTAGTTGCTCATCAAAACCCCGACGGTGACGCGATCGGTTCGGTATTAGCGCTTTCCCAATTTTTAGATCAAACCATCGGCGAAAATCACATTTTTTGCTTAACGATCCCCGCCGTTTCTTTCAGTTTCTTACCGACAATAGAAAGAATTAAAACCAATCCCTTAATTTTAAAAAAAATCGAATTTGATACTATCGTAGTTTTGGATTCAGGGGATCTGGAATACAGTGGAATAAAGCTTCATCTTCAAAACCTGAATTATTCTCCACAAATTATAAACATTGATCATCACCCGACCAATGATCGTTTCGGTCATATCAATTTAGTGGAAACCGACGCCGCCTCCACCACTGATATCCTTTTTCGAATTTTCAATCATAACCGTTTCAGAATCAACAAAGAAATCGCTACCTGTTTGCTTACCGGAATTATTACCGACACCGGCAGTTTCTCTAATCTAGCTACGACCCCCCAGTCTATTTCTAATGCCTCTGAGCTGTTAATTAATGGCGCCCGAGCCAAAGATATAATAAATAATGCTTTAACCAAACAGTCTATTGGCGTACTGAAACTATGGGGCCGCGCTTTTTCCCGTTTAATAAAAAATAGCCATACCAATATCGCCATTACCGTCGTTACTCTAAAAGATTTTAAGGAATGCGGGGTGGAAAACGAAAGCGCTGAAGGAATTGCCAATTTTTTGAATAATTTGAACGGAGCTAAGGCGATACTGGTGCTTAAGGAACAATCGGATGGGACAATAAAGGGAAGTCTTAGAACAACTCAAGATAACATAGACGTATCAAAACTAGCTCGTGTTTTAGGAGGCGGCGGGCATAAAAAAGCCGCCGGCTTTACGATTAAAGGAAAAATAGAAGAAACCAAGGGCGGTTGGAAAATTGTTTAAAATAGTAATGAAGGTAGAGAGCTTGTTTTTCTTTAATTGAGTAGAACGGCGAATTAAATCGTCGTTTTAAATTTGACACAATTTTAGGCCCGTTTTATATATTATTGGAGCTTGCGGAAAATCATATCCCACGACTGCCTCCGTGCTCCTGCGTCAGCAATAAGACGCAAACATTGACGGTGGGCGACTCTGTCGCCTAATTGCACAAAGTAGGAAAGGCGGATACTCCTTGTGGGTGTCCGCCGATTTTTATTAACCAATTGACAAATCCAATATCTATTCTATACTAACAATTACCCTAATTCTAATAAGCTAAAAAGCTAATAACCTAAATATGTATTTAATACCAACAGTCATTGAAAAATCCAACTTTGGCGAGCGCGCTTACGATATTTATTCCCGGCTGCTGAAAGAAAGGATTATCTTTCTAGGCGATGCGATTGACGACAATATCGCCAACACGGTAATCGCCCAGCTTCTTTTTTTGGATTCTGAAGATAAGAAAAGAGATATTAAGCTCTACGTAAACACCCCGGGCGGATCAGTCACTGCTGGAATGGCCATTTACGATACCATGCAATACGTTTCTCCGGACGTCTCGACTATTTGTGTCGGACTGGCCGCATCAATGGGTGCCACGCTACTGGCCGCTGGAAAAAAGGGTAAAAGATTTGCCCTTCCCAACTCCGAAATTTTAATCCACCAAGTAATGGGCGGAGCCGAAGGTCAAGCCATTGACGTTAAGATTAGGGCGGAACATATCCTTAAAATAAAGGATCGGCTTAACGATATTCTGGCTAAACATACCGGGCAATCTTTAAAGAAAATAGAAAAGGACACGGATCGAGACTACTTTATGTCCGCCGAAGAAGCGAAAAAATACGGCATCGTGGATAAAATTATTCAATAAATTCCTCTTTTCTCTAGAAGACCCCCTTCTCTAAGCGGGGTCTTTTTGTTAACGGAGATAATTCGATTCACCCCGCGACTGCGGGACGATTCAGACTAAAGGCCCGACTTTTTCTTAAGACTTGACGACAGTTCTGACCGGTGATACCATAAATTGGCAATATCTTAATAAATATTAGCAGCGGAATCTCTATAGAAAAGATGGTAATGCAAAAGAACATCCTAAACATTCGAATAGCACAATTTCTTCCTAATTATAAACTCTCCTGCCGGAATATAAATTTCGAGCAAGAAAGAAGAAATGAACTCAACTTTTCCTTCCCTGTCAGTAGGGAAGTTTAACGTCTTTTCTATTTAGAAGATTCTCCTGCTAGCGGAGAATCAAAATGGAAAATTTAATCTTTATTATTACCTTAGCAATAGCCGCGCCAGTCGGAATGGTGATCGGTTATTTTGGCCGTAAACAAATGGCGGCCCGCGAAACCGATTCCGCCGAAGCGAAAGCGGAAGGCATTCTGAACGAAGCGAAAGCAAAAAGCAAGGAGTACGTTCTGCAAGCAAAGGATAAATCAATTAAAATCATCGACGCCGCTAAAGCTGAAGAGACCGAGAGAAGAACAGAAATTAATCACCTCCAAAAAAGGCTGGAGGATCGAGAAGCCCGTTTCGACCAAAAGCTTCTAGAATTAGAGAATAAACAACAGCAACTTAGGGATAAGGCGGGGCAAATTGAACAAATTAAACAGGAGATTCAACGGATTAAACAGGAACAGATCGACAAACTGGAAAAAGTGGCTGATCTTTCTAAAGAAGATGGCCGCAAGATTTTACTGAACAACCTGGAAGGAGAAATGAAAGACGCTTTAGTCCAAAGAATAAAGAAACTGGAAGGAGAAAGCCAGAAAGAATTGGAAGAGAAAGCCAGAACCTTGTTAAGCACCGTCATCCAGCGCTATGCCGCCTCGCATGTGGCGGAAACCACCACTACTACCGTCACTCTGCCTAATGATGAAATGAAAGGAAGGATTATCGGTCGAGAAGGCCGAAATATCAAGGCCATTGAACAGCTGACTGGAGTAGAGATAATTGTCGACGATACCCCGGAGACAATCGTCATTTCAGGATTCAGTCCCATCCGCCGCCATTTGGCCAAGCGAGCTTTGGATAAGTTGATTGCGGATGGACGGATTCATCCCAGTAGGATAGAAGACGCCATTACCGAAGCAAAAAAGGAATTATCCTCTGATATTAAAAAAGCGGGTGAAGATGCCGCTTATGAAGTAGGAGTAGCCGGGCTTGATCCCAAATTGATTCAAATTTTAGGAAGATTAAAATACCGTACCAGTTACGGGCAAAACGTGCTGCTTCACTCCATTGAGGTGGCGCAAATTTCCAGTTTACTGGCCGAAGAATTAGGAGCCAATGTCCCCGTGGCTAAAAAGGGCGGTTTGCTGCACGATATCGGCAAAGCGGTTGATCATGAAATTCAGGGCGGCCACACCGAGATTGGACGGGATATCATGAAAAAGTTCGGCCTCCCCGATGAAGTAGCCTATATCGCCGTCGCCCATCATGAAGACAGTCCCAAGACTCTGGAAGGGATTATCGTAAAGGTAGCGGATGCCATTTCAGGCGCCCGACCAGGCGCTCGCAAAGACAGTTACGAACAATACATTCAAAGGCTGGACGAATTGGAACAATTAACGAATTCCTTTGAAGGAATTGAAAAAAGCTATGCCATTCAAGCCGGCCGAGAAATACGAGTATTTGTAAAGCCAGAGCAGATTGACGATCTTAAAGCGCATAAATTAGCCCGCGAAATCGCCGATAAAATTCAAAGCGAGCTGAAATATCCCGGAGAAATAAAAGTAAACCTAATTAGAGAAACAAGAGTCATCGAGTACGCCCGCTAATTAAACTATCCCTTTCTACCGATGGAATTAAAAATTCTTTTCTTTGGAGACATTGTCGGAAAAATCGGCCGCAAAGCGATTCGGCTGGCGATTCCCATTCTTAAAAAAAGGTATGGTCCTGACTTAATAATCGCTAACATCGAGAATTTGGCCCACGGGAAAGGGATTACGGAAAAAACTCTAAACGAAGTAAAGGAAAGCGGAATAGATATTTTTACTTCTGGGAATCATATCTTCAAAAGAGAGGAAGGATTAGATTTGCTGGCCAATAAAGATTCCCTGGTTATCCGACCGGCCAACTATCCCGAGGGCACCGCGGGATACGGTGAAAAATTAGTTGAGATTGGCACAAAAAAATTGCTTGTGATAAACTTAATAGGTCGGGTGTTCTTTGAAGAAGATTTTGACTCGCCCTTTAAGAAATTAGATGAGATACTAGAAACACATACTAAGGATGATTTATCCGGAATCATTATTGATTTCCATGCTGAAGCAACCAGTGAAAAAGTGGCTTTAGGATGGTATGCCGACGGCAGAGTATCCGCTGTTCTGGGAACCCATACTCATATTCCAACGGCAGACGCCAAAATTCTGCCCAAAGGAACGGCCTACATCACCGATATCGGCATGGTCGGGCCTAAGGAATCTGTGTTGGGAGTAAAAAAGGAAATTATCATAGAAAAATTCCTGAAAGATTTACCCATCATTTTTGACATTCCGGAAGAAGGAATTGTTCAGATCAATGCCGTTCTGATAACCATAGATACTAAAACTAAAAAGGCGAAAAAAATAGAATTAATTGATCAAGAAATTTCTATATAATTAATTTGCCATCCGCCGTTGAATCGGCGGGGAAGGAGGTAAATATGAACAAGGCGGAACTTTCTGATATTATTGCGGAAAAAATAGGTGTTTCCAAAAAACAAGCCGAAGATATGCTTGAGACAATGGAGCAAACCATAATTTCCACCTTAAAGAACGGCGGCGAAGTGACTTTAACTGGATTCGGAACTTTTATGGCCAAAAAACGAGAGGCTCGGATGGGAGTCAACCCCCAGAATCCCTCGGAAAAAATCCAAATACCTACGGTGACGGTCCCTAAATTCAAAGCGGGTAAATCTTTAAAGGATGCCTTAAAAGAGAAACCGCCGGCGCAAGAATAAAATTATAATACGGTTAATCAAAAAATCGCCCCTTGACTTCGCTCGGGACGGTTTTTTTGTTAAGAAAAGATTGACAAAAGACTCAATAAAGTTTATTCTGTAAATAAGGAACAGGAAGTGTTTGCTGAATATTTGCTTCTCTTACGCCAAAGTCAGAGATAACGGAATCATTCCCCCATCAGGGAACGACTTGGCCTAAGAAATCAATTGGAAGGCAAATCACCAACCTTATCCTATAAACCAGATGGCTGAAACCATGGCCTGAGTAACATCCCTATTTGAGAGTATCGTTCCTTTGCCCGAAGCATTAGGGCGTATTTAACGGGCTGGAGTTGAGCCCATATTTATTATCTGACCCGCCAATAAACCGTGGGGGCGTTACGTGCTGACGCCCTCCATTTTTTTTCTAAAGCTGAGCTTCTTTTAAAATTTCACCGCAATGGCAAGTTCTGTTTTCAACAATTTCTGGAATAAGTGAAAAAATCAATTCTTTCACCTTAGCCAGGTTATCGTTAAATACTCTCATGACCTCTTTTGCCGTAACCGGTTTAATGTCTTCGCTTCCTTTCAAACCGGCGTCAAAATCGGTAATTAACGAAATGTTCAAATAACACATCTCTAATTCTCGGGCCAGTACTACTTCGGGATACTGGGTCATATTAACCACCTCCCAGCCCTGTTTAGAAAACCACTGGCTTTCCGCGCCGGAAGAAAAACGCGGTCCTTCGATAACCACTACCGTCCCCTTTTCGGCTACGGGGATTTTTAGTTTTTTGCATTGACTGATTGCTAGACTTCGCAGCTGGGGACAATAGGGCTGGACGCTGGAAATATGAATTGCTTTTGGCCCGTTGTAATAAGTGTCTTGGCGGTTATGGGTCCGGTCGACAAACTCATCGCAAATCACGAAGCTGCCGGGCCTAATATGAAACTGGAGACTGCCGGCCGCGCAGGGCGCGATTATTCTTTTTACTCCCAATGTTTTTAAGGCGTAAATATTTGCCCGGTAGGGAATCCGGTGAGCGACGAACTTATGATTTTTCCCATGGCGCGGCAAAAAAGCCACTCGCTGCCCTTGGTACGAACCAACCGCTATTTTATCACTGGGTTTGCCATAAGGAGTATCAACTATTATTTCTTCCGCTTGCTCTAAAAAATTATAGAAGCCGGAACCGCCGATAATTCCTATTTCGGCTTGATGTTTTTTTGAGTTACTCATTAATATTCCGCTAGGTAATTTATTCGATATCCTTTTAATTTATTTTCTCCCTGGAGTGCTTTTAATATGATTAAAAAACCAATCCCCACAATTTTCCCCTTTAATTTCTTCACAATCTCAACTGCGGCGCGCATTGTTCCGCCGGTGGCCAGCACGTCATCAATTAGTAGCACTTTTTGTCCTGGTTTGATGGCATCTTGATGCATTTCTATTATTTCGCTAGCGTATTCCAGTGAATATTTTTTCGCAATTGTTTTAAAGGGAAGTTTGCCCTTTTTTCGAATAATGGCCAAGCCGGTTTTTAATTTATATGCCAAAGCGGCCGCTAAAATAAACCCGCGGGCATCAATGCCAACGATAATATCAATTTTTTTATTCCTAAACGGCAACGCCAGCTGATCAATGGCATATTGGAAATAGCGGCTGTCTTGCAATAAAGGGGTAATATCCCGAAACATTACCCCTTTTTGAGGAAAATTAGGGATGTTGCGAATTTTTCTCTTAAGGTTTATTGGGGACATAATAATTATTCCTTATGTAATAATTATACTATGGATATTCAAAAAAGCCGAGGTGTACTCGGCTTATCATTACTTTTAGTGGACGTAATCCCGCACCTTCTGGTGGACGCGAGAGGAGTTGAACCTCTGACCTTCACAATGTCAATGTGACGCTCTAACCCCGGCCAGGGGCCGGTCGGCCTTTCGGCCAGGGGCCCGATGGCCTTTGGCTCATGGCCGAAACTGTTTTTACAATAGCGTATTTTATTTGTTTTCCTAATCCTGATTTATAAAATTTTTCTCTATTCATAGCATCCTCTTTGCAGACATAGCTTTCAAAATATACCAATTCAAATGGTCTGTTTTGTTTTGACCAAGCATTTGATCCATTATTATGTTCAATAATCCTTATCCTTGGGTCTTTCGATGTTAAACCAACATAAATTTTATTATTTTTTAAACTCTTTGCGAAATAAACAGAATACATAAATGACTTTCTTTAAATTTATATTGGTGGGCGCACGTGGATTTGAACCACGGACCTTTACAATGTCAATGTAACGCTCTAACCAACTGAGTCCCGACGCTGCGGTCGGGATCCCGATTTCGCCCGCTGGCGAACATCGGGACTAATTCTTAATAATCTTCTCAATTATCTTGGAACTCTTTTTTGATTTCAAAAACCGTTCTCTTTGATAAGCTGTTTTTCGATCTTCATACTTTTCTACCCTCACCAGTTTAAAAGGACGCCTAGGCTTTGTTGATTTAGATAAGCCACTATTATGTTCGTAAAGCCTTTTTTTAATATCAGACGTAACGCCAATGTAATAACCAAAATCTTTCTGACTCTGAAGAATATAAGCGTAATAATTCATAAATCTTTTTGGTGGGCCCGAGAGGAGTTGAACCTCTGACCTTCACAATGTCAATGTGACGCTCTAACCAACTGAGCTACGAGCCCACTTTTTTATTATCAAGTTTCTCGGCTGCGGAAGCCCTGAAGGCCATCAGGTTCGAATGGGAAGCGCTCGACTCAGTGTTAGAGGTAATGGTCGAAGACCACCATTCGGCCTTGTCTCGATACCGACTCGACACGGAGGTGAGCTCATGGCCGAAACTGAGCTACGCGTCCTCTCTCGTTTTAATAAATTTATTCTTCTGGTGGGCGACGATGGAGTCGAACCATCGACCTCGTCATTATCAGTGACGCGCTCTAACCATCTGAGTCCCGACGCTGCGGTCGGGATCCCGATTTCGCCCGCTGGCGAACATCGGGACTATTCTATCCCTGGTGGGCGCACCTGGATTCGAACCAGGGACCTTTACATTATCAGTGTAACGCTCTAACCAACTGAGCTATGCGCCCCTGAACCAGCAATTGTAGAACTATACTAACAAAAAAGACTGGTTTTGACAATATCCAAATTTCCAATCTTTTTTGGTTTAACAACTATAAGGTGATAAGAATCCCCGGATGGGGAAAACGCCAATTTTTTCTGTTTCGTGAACTTTTTCAAGCTCGTCGAGCTTAGCTCGACTCGACCATTTAGAAGACAAGATAAGAATCTTGCTCCAATACTCCTTAGAAAGGAGGTGATCCATCCACAGCTTCCGCTACGGATGCCTTGTTACGACTTCGTCCCTATCATCGATCCTACCTTAGGCCCCTCACCTTTGCTTTTTATATTGCTAATAAATTTTATTTTGTGCTTTGTTAATAATCTTAGCAATGCACAGATAAAATGCTTTTATATAAAGGCAAAGGTGAGGGGACTTTGGGTATTACCGACTCTCTTGACGTGACGGGCGGTGTGTACAAAACCCGAGAACGTATTCACCGCACCATGGCTGATGCGCGGTTACTAGCGATTCCGACTTCATGAGGTCGAATTGCAGACCTCAATCCGAACTGAGACTAGGTTTGATGGGATTAGCTCCACGTTACCGTTTCGCAGGACCCATTGTTACTAGCCATTGTAGCACGTGTGTCGCCCAGGGCGTCAGAGGACCATGCTGACTTGACGTCGTCCCTTCCTTCCTCCCCCTTAAAGGGGGCAGTCTAGTATGAATACTTTAACATACTACAGGGGTTGCGCTCGTTTCCGGACTTAACCGTACATCTCACGACACGAGCTGACGACAGCCATGCAGCACCTGTCACTCGGTTCCCTTGCGGGCACCTCCACCTTTCGGCGGAATTCCGAGGATGTCAAGCCCTGGTAAGGTTCCTCGCTTACTGTCGAATTAAACCACATGCTCCACCGCTTGTGCGGGTTCCCGTCAATTCCTTTGAGTTTTAGCCTTGCGGCCGTACTCCCCAGGCGGGATACTTAACGCGTTAGCTTAGGTAAACGATACTGAAAGGGTCGAGACTTCCAATATCTAGTATCCATCGTTTACGGCGTGGACTACTGGGGTATCTAATCCCATTCGCTACCCACGCTTTCGTTCGTATAGCGTCAGGAGTATTCCAGCAAACTGCCTTCGCCTTTGGTGTTCTTGCCGATATTAACGCATTTTACTACTACACCGGCAATTCCGTTTGCCTTTCCTACCCTCTAGTCTTGAAGTATCAAAAACCAACTTAAGGTTGAGCCTTAAGATTTTATTTTTGACTTTCTAGACCGCCTTTGAACTCTTTACGCCCAATAAATCCGGATAACGCTTGCCACCTTCGTATTACCGCTGCTGCTGGCCCGTCCAATTTTTTACATTAGACGAATTTGGACTATATCATCATCCATTTTTCATGGAGTCTCGCGTGTAGTCTCTGAGGAACCCCTGTTTTTCAACTAGGTTTCCTGCTGATTGTCTATAGCCGCGGTCGCATTTTTGTACGACACATATCAGCGGTCGACTATAGATGTTCCAGAACGATTCAACCTCACGGTCTCCTCGTTATCCGGTTTCCCACATCTGTGGGATTCGGACCATATAGCGAGATTTTCTTACTTTATGTTGCCATAAAGACTTCGCACCATTCAGCCAACGATCAAAAATTGATCGGGCTGGCACGAAGTTAGCAGTGGCTTATTCCTAAAGTACCATCAAAGATTTTTCCTTTAGAAAAGCAGTTTACACCCCAAGGGGCGTCTTCCTGCACGCGGCGTCGCTCCTTCAGCCTTTCGGCCATTGAGGAAGATTCTTGACTGCAGCCTCCCGTAGGAGTCTGGGCAGTGTCTCAGTCCCAGTGAGGCGGGTCATGCTCTCACACCCGCTATCCGTCGTCGCCTTGGTGAGCTTTTACCTCACCAACTAGCTGATAGACCATAGGCCCCTCTCCATCCGGAATAAACCTTTGCTCATCTCACATATGTAAAATGAGCACATTGGCTATTAGCTCAGATTTCTCCGAGTTATGGCCAAGATAGAGGTAGGTTACCAATGTGTTACGCACCCGTCTGCCACTCTCCCGCTTGCGCGGGATCGTTCGACTTGCATGCCTAAGACACGCCGCCAGCGTTCATCCTGAGCCAGGATCAAACTCTCAGTAAAAGAAAGTTAGCCCCCGCCTTCGCAGGAGTAAACTTTCTATTGAGAACGATCTGATCACGCATAAATACGAGATCAGGCTCTAAAAATTTTATAATGAATTGACGTTTCTTTTGATTCTCAATTAAGAGAATCTGAAGTTCTTATCACCTTATAATTGTCAAAGTTCTTTTTTTCTTCCCTGAAATCACTCTTTTTTCTTGAAGAAAAAACAGAGATGTCCAACTTTTAAAATTTAGGCATCACTGTTTTTTCTCCTTTAAATCTACAATGTACTTTAGGGTTTCTTCAAGTGGCGTAAGAGTTAATTTTTAGCTAATTTTAGCAAAATTACCTTCTTTCCATTGGCAGCTAAATAATAGACTATTTTTTAAGGCCTGTCAAGGGTTCTAATTATAAAGCGGATCCAGTTTTCTTTTATTGACCATCCAGCTTAATGCCGAAACAATAATAGTCACTATTCCTAATACCATTATAATTTTTGATACCGAGTATCGCGTTGCTAAAAAACCGACTAAAAGAATGAGTGGCAACCCCACCAAATTCATAAACATGGTAAGATTTCCAAATACCCGGCCTCTTTTTTCGTGTTGGGTTGCTTCGTGAAGCATGGTTTGGGCAGTGACAATAATCACTACATCGGCTAATCCCGATAAAAAAGCCATTAATCCTAAATAGCCAATCAAGGCCCAATAGAATACAAAGGAATAAGAAAATAGATGCGCTTGTCTTGCTAACACTTCGTATAGTGGCAACAGCGTCAGGGTAATCGCAGCGACCATAATTCCTATATTTATTATTTTTCTTTTGGAAAATTTTTCTTTCATTCGATTAGCAGATATTGCTCCCATCAGGGCGCCTAACCCCACGGGAGCAATTAAAAAGTAACCGATTTGACTGATATTGAAATTCAAAATATTAGTAGCAAATTCGGGAATTAAAGCGATTACCGCCCGTTCCGCGGAAAAAATGAAAGAAAATTGCAAAACTGTAATTAACAAAAGCGGAAAGCCTTTGATATAAATTATTCCTTCTTTCAGCTTATCCCACATAACTTTAAAGCCATTTCTAATATTTTTTCCTATCGCTTCGGTATCTTTAAGATGATAATTAAGAGGGGGAAGAAGTATATCCATTAATGTTGCTAATAAGTAGCTTAAAATCAGAAGGAAGTAGATATTTTCTCCAAATAAGGAAAGTAATGGTCCCGCTAACGAGTAACCGATAAGAAAACTGGTATAGAGAGTAAAAAGAAAAAGACTATTGGCTGAAAATAAGTTTTCTCTTTTAGCAAGAGTGGGGATACTGGAAGTTTCCGCCGGGCCGAAAAATTGAGAGATAGTTGAAATCAAAAAAGCAAAAAATAAAATGGCATAATAGGAATGGCCGTATAAAATAAAGGCAGCTACCACGATCGCCCTTAATAAATTGGAGGTGATTAGGATATACTTCCTATTCATACTATCAGCCAGCACCCCCGCCATACTACTGAAAATAATGGGAGGGATGCTTACCAATGAAACCAAAACACTGACAAAAAAGCTTGATCCGCTTAATTGGAAAACTCGAATAGCAAGAATAAAATTAAGCATATGGCTGGCGGGCTGAGAAAGAACTTGAGACAACCATAGTTTAATGAAATTGCGATTTTCGAATAGGTTAAAATTTCCCTTTTTAAGCTTAAACATAACTATTTTTTCCTTTTCTTTCTCGCTTTCTTGGAATTTTTATTCCTCCATAATTCTATTGATTTATGGTTTCCCGATAGGAGTATTGTCGGGACCGGCCAATTTTTGAATTTTACCGGACGGGTATACTGAGGATATTCTAAATATTCTTTATTAATAGTAAAAGAGTCTGATTTAGCGGAATCTTCATGTCCTAAAACCCCTGGAATCAGCCGAGCAACCGCTTCAATAATCACCGCTGCGGGAAGTTCACCGCCGCTTAAAACATAAGGTCCGATGGAAATTTTTTCGGATACCAACTTTTCTACTCGGGCATCAACGCCTTCATAACGACCAGCGATAAGAATAAGTTGGTCTAATTTTGCATAACTTTTAGCTTTTTGTTGAGTAAATTGTTTTCCGGTTGGAGTTAATAAAACAATTTTGGACTTTTTTCGACGGTTTATCTTTTTTAAGGCGCGAAAGATTGGTTCAAGTTTAAAGATCATTCCGGGACCTCCGCCGTAAGGTCGGTCATCAACGGTATGATGTTTATCTACGGTGAAATCCCGAATATTATGCATTTGTATCTGAATCAGTCTTTTTTTTACAGCTCGCTTAATGATGGTTTCTTTGAAATATGAATCAAGGATATTCGGAAAAATCGTTAAAATATCGAACTCCATATTTTTATAAAAAAAGGTTTTACAAAACAAAAACCGTAAGTCTATTATATCACAGCTTACGGCCTTTGTCTTTAAATATATTTATTTTATAATTTGAGGTCGTCTATTGCGCTAGTATCTTCACTTGGAGCGCTGTTTCGTGGACCACGTGATCCTTCTGGTTCGTAGATTTTTAGATTGACTCTGGCCTGATGCTTTGCTCCTACTACTCGTAGAAGGGTTCGAATGGACTTGGCGGTTTGTCCGTTTCGTCCAATCACTTGCCCTAGGTCTTTTTGGTCAACTTTGAGAGTAATAAGCACTCCCATTTCATCTACCGTTCTTTCGGTTTGAACCGCACTAGGATTATCTACTAATGCTTTAACGACGAATTCCACAAAATCTTTATCTTGGTGTGTTTCTGCCATTTCTTTATTAAATTACTGATTAGGTGCGTTGTGTATAACTTCATCTCCCTGCCGACCTTTAGCTCTAGTTTTCTATTACTGTTTGGGAATACTAGAACAGAGACTATTAACTATAAATATACCCGAACTGTTTTATCTGTCAATGATTGTATTTGTTTGCTCCGTTATTTACTTTCTGGATTATCTGGTTTCTTATTTGATTCTTCTGGCGCAACAATTTCTTTCTCCTTTATTTGGTCTTCTTTTACTTCTTCTTTCGGTTTAGGTTCCTCGGGCTTATTTGTTTTTTGTGGTTCTGCCGACACGGTTGGTTTATCTTCTTTAGTTTCTTTATTAACAGCTGGCTCAGCGGTAGCGGGTTTTTCTTCTTCCGCTGGCTGTACTTTCTTCTTGGGTCGACCCAGCGGAATTGATTTTCCTTCGATTACTTTATTTTTTATTAAAATATTGTGGATGGTGGGAGAAACTTGAGCTCCTTGGGAAAGCCAGTATTTGATTCTATCTTCTTTTAGATTAACCGTTCCGGGATTACTGTGAGGATTATAAAACCCCACCTCTTCCAAAAAGCTTGAGGTGGTCGCTTTTGATTTCTCTTGGAGAATTATCCGATACTGCGGTTTATTTTTCTTGCCTATTCTTTTAAGACGAATAATTAGCATAGCTATTATTTTAGTAAGTAATCGTTATAAGTATGTACATGATATTAACTAAAACCCGCATCTCTGTCAATGGTTAATCATTTTTTAATCAGAGTTAATGACAAAACAATGGTAAATCTGGGGAATTTATTCATTCTTATTACTTACCACCCCCTTTATTTTATCGACATCCTCCATTTTTACGCTCAGCAGCTTAGAAACTCCCTCTTCCTGCATTGTTACCCCATATAGAATGGCCGCTTGATGCATTGTAGCTCTATTGTGGGTAATGGTTACAAATTGCGTTTTGTGCGCAAAATTTTCCAAAATCTTCGAGTATTTGATCGAATTCGCCTCGTCTAAAGCGGCATCCACTTCGTCTAAAATAACGAAAGGAGGGGGGTTATTGGCAATGATGGCGTAAATTAGAGCAATAGAGGTTAGGGCTTTTTCCCCGCCGGAAAGCATGTTGAGATCGGAAAGCTTTTTACCGGGCGGGCACGCCTGAATATCAATTCCGGTAACTACTTTTTCTTGCTTAACCGGTTGTAATTCATCAGCCTGTTCCTCTTCGTCCAGTTCTTGGGACTGTTCTTCGCCTTCCGCTGGTTCTTTTTCTCCTTCCTCTGGAGAAGCGATTAATTCTTCTTTTTTAAGAGTCAAGGAAGCTCGGCCGCCGTCAAACAAGAGTTTAAAATACTTGCCAAATTCATGATTAATTTTATTGAATGCTTCTTTAAACTGCTTTTTGATTTTTTCATCCAGTTCTTCAATAATCTTCTCTAAGGAATGAGTGGCTTGTTTAAGGTCATTAATTTGAGTGGTGAGAAAATTATACCTTTCGGAAGTGGTTTGGTACTCTTCTTGAATGGCGGGATCAATGCCTCCGATTAAGTCCAACTGATTCTTTAATCTTTTTATTTTCTCTTCCCTTTCTAGGGGAATTACTTCCTTAATTTCCGGATCAATCGTTACCCCGCTTGTTTTAATGGTTTGAAGTTCGTCCAATCCCAGGTTTTCATTGATTTCTCTTTCTAAATCTTCCCGCTTGGTTTCTATTTTAGCCAACTCAATATTATTGCTGTTTATTTCATTTGATATCCCATTTATCCTAATTTGCAGCTCTTGGATTTCGTCTTGCTTTTCCAACAATTCATCTTTTTTGGTCTGTTCTTCTTTATTAAAAGAGTCTAATTTTTTTTGGGCGGCGTTAATCTTTTCCTCTATTTGAACCAGGTTTTTCTTAAGGTTATTCTTTTCCTCTTCCCATAATTTCTTTAGCGATTCCGGATCTTCGGTGGCGGCTTCAGCCATTTTCAGTTCCCGCTCTATTTTCTTTAACTCTTCTGCGGTATCGCTGCTTCTTTTATCCAGCGAATCCAGTTTCTCTTTTATTGACTGCGTGCTGATTTTCCTCTCATTTATTTCATTAACTAAATTGTCTTTTGTTTTTAAAAGGTTAGTGAGCTTTTTTTGAAGCTCCGGCAAGTCTGCTATTTCCTGGTTCGTTCTTATATTTCTAATCTGATCCCTTAGGCTTTTTAGCTGCTTTATTATATTATTTGCTTCTCGGCGCAAATTCCCTATTTCTTCTAACTGTTGTACTTTTTCTATTTTCCCCCAAAATTCCGTTTGTTCCAGATATATTTTTTCAATCGAATCCTGCAAAAACGGCAGATCTAACTCCGGCTTTTTGCGCAGTTTTTGAAAACCATCCTCAATGGCCTGCTCCAGTTGAGAGAACTCCGCCATTATCTTTTCTTGCTCCACCGATTGCTGATCCAAAAGGCCTTTTTCCTTAATGTATTTTGAACGCAATTCTTCCGCTTCTTTATGGACGTTTTTTTGAATTTGGTTCAACTCGGATTTTTTCTTTTCTAACCAGGCAATTTCGCCTTTCCCTTTTTGAATAAGTTTTAGTTCCGTTTTGCCTTTTAAAACGGCTTCTTCTTGCAGCATTTTGTTTTTTTCTTCTTGAAAAGACTGGTATTCCGCCTGGTATTTTTGAAAAAGCTGGGTGCGAGTGTCCGCTTGGGCAATAACGCCAATCTTTTTCTGGATTCCGGATTTCTCGTATTCTAATTTTTCTAACTGGGAATTTTTTTCTTCAAAATTATTCCTTAGCTCCAGATACTTGTGGTCTAATTCCTGCCATTGTAAGTAATAGTGAGTCCTTTGGATGTTTTTCAGTTCTGACTCGGTTGCTTCCCTTCTTTCTAGCCGTTTCACTTGGCGAGTTAAAGAGCGCAAACGAGGCTCAATTTCTTGCAATAATATTTCGGCCTGACCTAAATTATCGGTAGTCCGGGCCAGCTTGGTATTAGCTTGTTCTTTTTTAATTTGGTATTGTTTTACCCCCGCCGCTTCGTCAAAAAATTCCTTTCTTTCTTGAGAAGAAGAAGTCAGGACCCGCTCAATCATGCCCTGGCCGATAACGCTGTAGCTTTTCTGACCAAAATTTGCTTTAGCCACCAAAAAAAGCACGTCTTGCAAGCGTACTTTTTTGCGATTAATAAAATATTCACCTTCCCCGTTTTGAAAAATTCGGCGAGTAATCACCAGATCGGAATATTCAATCGGAGCGCCGCCGTCTCGGTTATTAATATAAATACTGACTTCCGCCATTCCCAAACGTGATTTTTTTCCCGAACCGGAAAAAATAACGTCTTGAGATTTTTTTCCTCTTAATAACTTTAAACTTTGTTCCCCTAACACCCATCTTACCGCATCAGCAATATTGGATTTTCCTGATCCGTTAGGACCAACTATAGCGGTAGTCCCTCGATCAAACTCCAATACCGTTTTATTCGAAAAAGATTTAAAGCCCTGGATTTCCAGTTTTTCTAGATACATAGGTTAAATTCAAATATCTTCATAGCCCCGCTCTTTCTCTAAAGGAAAAGACTAAGGGGATACTGTTAAGATTTAAAAATTCTGAAAAATTTTATAGATGAAGAGCCCGATTATCGCTACCCCAGCCGACATTTTTACCAGAGTACCGCCAACGAAACCGATGATGGTATAGGTTTTGAATTCGATTTTGAATATTTCATCACGCCCCGAAAATACCTCTCCTGCCATTGCTCCTACAAAAGGGCCGATTAGTAAAGCTGGCAGCCAGCCGAATACCGAACCAAGAATACCGCCGGCAATCGCCCCTCCGACTCCCCATAAGCTGGCGTTAATTTTTTTAGTGCCCCAGTACCCCGCCACATAATCTAAAAATATGGCGATAAAAGTAATCAGCGTGGCAAGAAAAAGATAATCCAGAGTGACTATCTTGAACTGGGTAATGCCGGAATAAAGAAAAAGAGCCACCCAGATTATAATGATTCCCGGAAAAAAGGGGAAGATTACCCCCAACAACCCGAACAGCATAATCACCAGGCTGATTATCACTATGATTAAATGGGAAAAAGTCATTTAAAAAGGATTAATTTACCATCCTTTGGTTTTAAGAGCAGATTTTGCCGCTTCTACCTGAGCCGCTTGCTTGCTGGGGCCCTCCCCTTCCGCCACCAATTCATTTTCTAACCATACCCCAACGGTAAAAACCTTTTTGTGGTCAGGACCATTCTCTTTTATCACTTTGTAAACTGGCGTAATTCCCGTTTTTTCTTGGCTAATTTCTTGAAAGCGGCTTTTCGGATCGTCGTAAAGATGGTTCGCTAATATATTTTCCAGATCGATGATAATGTTCTTTTTAATGAATTTTTCGGCAGTCTTCATTCCTTGGTCTAAAAAGATTGCTCCAATGACCGCCTCCAAAGTGTTAGCCATTATGGTCTGCCGGGCTTTAGGTGTTTTGTCTTGCGATTCTCCTTTGCTCAAAAACAGGTAGTCGATTATACTCATTCCTTCCGCTACTTTGGCCAACTGTTCACTTTTTACCAAGCTAGCTCGCCAATTGGTCAGTTCGCCTTCTGGTCTAGGGTAGTTTTTGTAAAGATACTCAGTCACTACTAATTCCAAAACGGCGTCTCCCAAAAATTCTAATCTTTCATTGTGTCCTAGGGGAAAACGAGGGTGTTCGTTCAAATAGGAACGGTGCACTAGCGCTTGCCTAAGCAGTTCTATATTAGAAAACTTAATGTCTAGTTTTTCTTCCAGTTTTGAAAAATCTTTCATAATTTTTCTTCTTGCTTTATCATCCTTTCATCATTTGTCTTAATCGCTCATTTAGAGAGATTAACACAGATAAAAAGGAATGTTGATTATTTTTCAGCTGGTGGTTTCTGTTCGCTCTCTCCCTGTTCCTCCATCTTTTTAAAGATTGTTCCTAAAACTCCATTAACGAATTTTCCGGATGATTCCCCGCCAAAAGTCTTGGCCAGCTCAATTGCTTCATTGATCGCAACTTTAGGAGGTATTTCTGGTGAGAATTTTAACTCAAAGATGCCAATTCTGAGGACATTGCGGTCAACGATGGTAATTTGTTCCAAAGGCCATTCCGGAGCATATTTTGTAATTAATTTGTTTATTTCCTCCAGGTGATTGGCCACTCCTTCCACAATACTTTCGGCAAAACCTTTATCATCAAAATCCGGAGCAAACTCTTTCAAGTTGTGCTTTAAAATCGGATGCAGACCTCCTTGACTCATTCCCTTAAAATCCCATTCGTACAGACTTTGCATCGCTATCGTTCTGGCAAGATGACGGTTGGACATAGCTTATGGTAGGCGAAACGTCGGCGTTTCGCCTACAGTTAATTTTATTTCTTGGTTTCTTTTTTCTTACTTTTTTTCTCTTCTTTCTTTGTTTTTTCTTTTGCTTCCTTTTTTTTCTTTTTATCCAGTTTGGATTTTATTTTTATAACCGCTCTACCGTTATAAGTTCCGCAAAATTGACAAACATGGTGCGGTAAAACCGGTTTTTTACACTTGGCGCATCGGGTAATAACAATTTTCCGCAAGGCAAAGTGGCTCGCTCTTCTTCTTTTGGAACTTTTAGTTAATTTTTTGGATGGTAATCCCATACGTTATTATTAATTAATGAAATTTTAGCTTGAATATTAATAATTTACAAGCGCTCTGCTAAACGAAGGTTACGCTGGCTACTTGGTTATCTTTTTCCTTGAACCGCATCAATCTTACTCCTTGAGTGGCTCGGCCTAAAACGGAAACGCTTTTTAAGGGGAGTCGAATAAGCTGTCCTTGATTGGAAATAATCACTAAGTCTTCTTTTTCCAGCTGCGCGTTTACAATAAAGGCTACTACCGCTTTTCCGGTCTTTTCCGTAATTTTTGCGGTTTTCACCCCTGACCCGCCTCGTCTTTGAACTTTATAGTTATTTAAGTTAGTTCTTTTGCCATACCCGTTTTCCATTACTACCAGCAGCTGTTCCTTAGTGTGGGTTTTTCCTTCAAAAACAATATCCATGCCGATAGTTTGATCGTTTTTCTTTAACCGGATGCCCCTGACGCCAGCGGCATTTCTCCCCATTGGCCTGATGTCTTTTTCTTTAAATCGGATCGATTGCCCCAAGGATGTGACTAGAATAATTTCATCTTTGCCCGAAGAAGGCTTAACCCATTCCAGATTATCATCTTTTCTCAATTTAATGGCAATTAATCCCGAACGGCGAACTTTAATAAAATCCTGAATATCCACTTTCTTGATCACTCCCAGCCTGGTAACCATTACTAAATATTTATGGTCGGAAAGGTCTTCTAAGGGGATTGCTTCGGTGGCTTTTTCTTCTGGAGCCAGCTGCAAAAAGTTGACCAAGGCCTGCCCTTTCGCGGTACGGGAAGCGGAGGGAATGTCGTACGCTTTCAACTGAAAGACTCTTCCTCGAGTGGTGAAAAAGAGAATGTCGGCATGAGTATTAGTGGAGAAGATGTGATCGACTACGTCCTGTTCTTTGGTGGTTAAACCGATTACGCCCTTCCCTCCCCGGCTTTGGGTTTTGAACATATTCGGAGCTTGCCGTTTAATGTAACCATCCCTAGTCACCACAATCATGGTTGGTTCTTTGGGAATCAGATCCTCTTGAGTGAATTTATCGACCGGATTGGGAAAAACCTGCGTGCGGCGCTCATCACTGTATTTATCTTTTAATTTCACCAGTTCGTCTTTGATAATTCCCAATATTTTTTTAGGAGAAGCCAAGATATTTTTCAACTGTTTTATCAGTTCGATCTTCTCTTTTAATTCCTGTTCGATTTTCAACCGTTCCAAGCCGGCTAATTGCTGCAATTTCATCTCCAGAATCGCCGTCGCTTGTTTATCGCTCAGTTTATACTGTTTCCTTAACTGCTTGTGGGCTTCTTCTTTATCTTTAGAACGCTTGATTAATTTAATCACTGCGTCCAGATGATCAAGAGCTATTTTTAAACCTTTTAAAATGTGCGCTCTTTCTTCGGCTCGATTCAAATCAAACTGGGTCCTTCGCTGCACTACTATTTGACGGTGCTTAATGTACTCATCGATTATCATTTTGAGATTCAAAACCCGAGGTTGAATTCCATCCACCAAAGCCAGCATATTAACGTGAAAAGTGTCCTGCAGAGACGTGTGAGTAAAAAGCCGGTTCAGTATTTTTTTAGGATAGGAATCTTTCTTTAAATCAATTACGATTCTTACGCCGTCTCGGTCCGATTCATCTCTAAGATCCCTGATTCCTTCTATTTTTTTGTCTTGGACCAGCTGGGCAATTTTGGTAATTAAATCGGCTTTGTTCACCTGGTAAGGAACTTCCGTAACGATAATTTTAAAAGTTCCGCTGGCCTCTTCGACAATTTCCGTTTTGGCACGCATCACGATGCCGCCTTTACCGGTAGCATAAGCTTGTTTAATTTCGTTAATATCGTAGATGCTGCCGCCCGTAGGAAAATCGGGCCCTTTTACAAACTTCATAAGGTCGTCTACGGTCGCCTTGGGGTTATCAATCACGTGGTTAATGCCATCAGTCAACTCTCCCAAATTGTGCGGGGGAATATTGGTAGCCATACCCACGGCAATTCCCATTGTTCCGTTAAGCAGCAAGTTGGGGAGTTTCGCCGGAAGAACTTTAGGCTCTTGCTTAGAAGAATCATAGTTCGGGACAAAATCCACCGTTTCTTTTTCAATATCCAATAGAATCTCGTCGGAAATCGAATCTAATTTTGCTTCGGTATAACGCATCGCCGCGGCGGCATCACCATCCATTGACCCAAAATTGCCCTGACCGTCTACTAAGGGATAACGAAGCGAAAAATCCTGGGCCAGTCTTACTAAAGAATCGTAAACCGCCACATCACCGTGCGGATGATATTTTCCTAATACTTCACCCACTACGGTAGCCGATTTTCTAAACTTAGCACTGGACTTTAATCCTAAATCCCACATAGCGTAAAGAATTCGGCGGTGTACCGGTTTCAATCCATCCCGCACATCCGGGAGAGCGCGAGCAACAATTACCGACATGGCGTAATCAAGATATGATTCTTTCATCTCGTCAGTAATCTGGCGATTAACCACTCGAGCTGAATTGTTATTCGGTTTCTTTTTAACGTCGGCCATTAATTTAATTGACTAAAAATATTAACTATTGATATTCTTATTTTCAAACTGAGGAAAAACTTTTTTTTCCAATTCTCTGATCTGCGCTTCTTTTAAGCTTTGCTCTTCCGATTCAGAATTATCCGATTTTAACTTAGCATTTAAGGTGCTACCAAACTTATCTATTCCTTCACCGATAGTTTTAAACATATCGCCGATAGTTCCGCTGATTTCAGAAAATCCTCCCCCTTTCTTAAGATCGGAGGGAATTTGTATCCTCAAAAAAAATACCCATCCTACGATAACAAGAACCATCGTTCCGCTCACTAAAATCCAGAGCAGCGATCTTTTTGCCTGGTCTTGTTCGGAATGGGAAAAGGAAGAAGGATGTCTTTTTTTGTTCTTTTGATATCCAATATTTCTTCCGGCAACGTTTTTGCTAGAAGATGGCTTAAGCGTTTTTTTGCGAACATCCTTTTTGGTCAGATCTAATGGTTTCATGTTTATATAAGGGGAAGTGAGCTAAGGGAACTATGAGGGTAAAGGGTTAAAAGGCGTTTACTGATTCTCCAGTACGATTATTTTCATTTCTTCTTGGGGGAGGTCTTTCTTTTGGATTCTGAGGCGCTCTATTTTTTCTGAAGACTTTGCTCCCATAACTTTACAAAAACTGTCTACAGAATCCAGTTTTTCCTTTACTCCCAGTATCCGATAATACATGGGGATGACAATCCGGGGCTCAATCTGGCTGACTACTTGAGAAGCTTGTTTTACATCAAGCACGGCATTCCCGCCGACCGGAATAAACAAGATGTCTAACCCTTCCAATTTTTCCATTTCCTCGTCTTCCGGAGGGGTGCTCAGTGACCCCAGGTGGCCAAGCGTCATATTCTCAATCTCCATCCAGTAAACTACTACTGTTTCCTTTCCTTGTTTTTGGCGAACGGGAATTCCCTGAAGGAATATCCGTTTTACTTCGTATTCTCCCGGTTTATCAATAACTAAAGCTTCTGATTTTATTTTGCTTAAATCACTTTCTTTCCTGCTTACGGTAATAATATTAACGTTAGAAAACCGAGGAGCTCTCAGCCCGTTTTCCTTTCCCACTGGATCGGTAATCAAAGTTACTTCCCCTGATTGAATTTTAAAACAGCTTTGTCCAAGCCATGTAATATACATATCCTCTTGCTTAACTTAGTCTATTAATTTGACTTTAGAATAGCATAAAAACAGCTTGAGGTAAAGAATAGGAAAATAAAAAAGGCCCCCTAGAAATGGGCTGTTTTTACGCCATTTTAACCTATTTCCATATCAGAAATATCCTCTTTTTCATCATCAGACGAAGACTCCTTATTAACGGGAGGGGATTCTGTGTTTTCTTCGTCTTTAGAAGCTGTCTTCTTGAATTCAGAACCTGACTCTAAAATAGAAAGTTGCTCCATGGCTTCTCGGCGTTCCAAGTTATTGCCGCTCCCCAAGCCGCCTTGAAGCGGCACGGTGGATTGCCCTTTGGAACTAGCAACATCATTGCTATTCGGCTCTTTATCACCTTCTTTTTGACTGGAACTGGCTGAGGTTTGAGCTTTTTCCCGCAGTTTTTTTTCATCAGTCTGATTTTTTGATTCCCGTTCAATTTGTTCCGCCGTTTCCCGCTGATGGATATTTTTTAAAGCGCCAATCAAGCCTTTTAGTTTATCCAATTCTTCCTTCGGTACTCCCTCTAAATCACGCTTGGTAAGTTTATGTCCTTGAATTAGCTTGGTGCGCAATCTATTTTTGGTTTTAGGATCCATTTCGGTTGATTCGACCGCCGTTATTTCTTTTTTAATCTCATTTTCAAACAGTTTTTCCGCCGCACTGCCCCTAATCAATCCTCTCCGGCTCCTTAATGATTCTCGAATATCTTTGGTAAAACGATTTTCTTTTACCCCTTGTTCCTTCAGATGTTCTGATATTTCTCTGGCCGCTTGCTCGTATTGGTGTCTGCTTAATCGCTGAGGT
>PFMD01000039.1:0-6711 GCA_002784945.1 Candidatus Kerfeldbacteria bacterium CG_4_10_14_0_8_um_filter_42_10 | reverse complement strand
GTACTTTTACAACCGAACCAGTAACCCCTTTTTTACCCATCATTTTAGAAGCCATATTATGAAGACTGTCCCTGGAAATAGAAGGGTTTTTAATTAAACTCTGCTTAGCTAAGTTTTGCATTCGTGAGGATAAGGCCATAGTATCTATATCATACTATTTTTTTATTATTTTGTCAATATATTTGCTATTTATGAGATATTCCGTTACACTTATACTTACAATTTTTTGAGTTAAGCTGGCATCAGTAATTGGTAATTAGTAACTTGTAATTAGTAATTTTAGTAATTAAGGAATATACACTGATTATCGATTACTAATAATAGCTGGCAATTACCAGTTACTAGTTACAAACTACTACTTCTAAAAAAATAAACATATCTAACTATTAACCTACTTAATCATTAAAAATGACCATTAAAACCGCTAGTAAAGAAAAGACGGATAGTCCTTTGGCAAAATTACTATCCGAGGAAGATAAATATAAAATCCCTAAGGTTGGTGAGATTATTGAGGGAAAAGTAATCAGCATTTCTAAAACGGAAGTGCATTTGGATATTGACGGAATCACCACCGGAGTTATTAGAGGCACCGAGTTAATTGATGAATCGGGGGAATATTCCAATCTCAAATTAGGCGATACGGCCCAAGCTACTGTATTAGAATTAGAAAATGAGAACTGTGAAATAGAGCTTTCCTTCCGCCATGCCGGACATCAAAAAGCCTGGGACAGATTGATTAATCTTAAAGATGAAGGGGTTATCGTTGATGCAAAAATTATTGAGGCCAATAAAGGCGGGTTAATTATTAAAGTGGGTGGCGTCGGCGGCTTTCTGCCCGTCTCCCAGCTTATTCCCGAACACTATCCCCGAGTAGAAGGTGGGGACAAAAATGTCATTTTAGAACGGCTGACTTCTTTCATTGGCCAAAAATTTAGAGTAAAAGTAATTGACGTCGATGAAAAAGAAGAAAAACTAATTGTTTCGGAAAAAGCGGCTTGGGAAGAAAAACAGAAAGACGTTTTGTCCAGCTACAAAATCGGTGACGTCGTGGAAGGAAAAGTGACTGGCGTAGTCGATTTCGGAGCTTTCGTCGAATTTGGCGAAGGGCTCGAAGGTCTGGTCCATATTTCCGAATTGGCCTGGCAGCGAATTGATGATCCTAGAGACATAATTAAGGTAGGTGATGGCATTAAGGCGGCGGTAATAGGCATTGAAGGATCAAAAATTTCTTTAAGTATCAAAAAATTAAAAACTGACCCTTGGAAAGACGTGGTTAAAAAATACAAGATTGGCCAAGTGGTAAAAGGAAAAGTCTTAAAGATAAATCCCTTCGGCGTCTTTGTAGAACTGGATCAGGATATCCACGGCCTCGCCCATATTTCTGAGCTTTCCGATAAGCTGGTCCATGATCCTTCCGATATTGTAAAAATTGGAGAAACTTACCCTTTCAAGATTTTGTCGGTTGAACCAGAAAATCACCGTTTAGGACTATCGTTAAAAGCAGCCAATCAAAAGCCTGATAAAAATAAGGTGCCAGAGTTAGAAAAGAAAGAAGAGCAAAAAGTTCAAATAACTACACCAACTTCTTCCCCTGAATCCAAAAAAGAAGACGATGAAAAGCAGGGAACAAAGAAAGATAAAAAAATAGAGTAGAGTTAATCTTGCCTAAAGCATAAAAATTTATTATAATAACGGCTGGAATGTTAATTTCGAGCGGATTTAGAATATACTTTGAATTAAGCTATCGCTATGAAAAATCTGTTTAAAAATTTCATCATCTTTTTTCTGGCTTTTTTGACTATTGCTGCGATTTTCAGCTTTTATAACTCCCCTTTGAATAAACCCCAGGAAATAGGAGTGGGAGAACTAATCGATAAGATTAATAGCGGGGAGGTTCAAAAAGTCACTGTCGATGGGGACAAGCTGGATATTACTTTAAAAAACGGCGATCAGGTTGAGAGCAGAAAAGAACCGACTGACTCTTTTTCCACCTTACTGAATAACTACCAGGTTGACCCGGCGAAACTAAAAGGAATCAACATAGAAATTAAAAACGAGACTTCCACCGCTTTTTGGCTGGGAACAATTCTGCCTTTTTTGATTCCTTTTTTACTGATCGCGGCCTTCATTTATTTCATGATGCGTCAGGTGCAAGGAACCAACAATCGCGCTTTGATGTTCGGGCAATCCCGGGCGCGCGAAGTCAATCCTCAAAACAAAAAGAATCGCATTACCTTTAATGATGTTGCGGGCGCGAAAGAAGCTAAAGAGGAATTGATGGAAGTAGTGGATTTTTTAAAAAATCCCAAAAAATTTACCAGCTTAGGAGCCCGGATTCCCAAAGGCGTGCTGTTGGTTGGCCCCCCTGGCACCGGCAAAACATTACTTGCCCGAGCGGTAGCCGGTGAAGCCAACGTTCCCTTCTTTCACATATCCGGATCAGAATTCGTAGAAATGTTTGTTGGAGTAGGAGCTTCCCGGGTGCGGGATCTTTTCAGGAAAGCAAAAAAGAACGCGCCCGATATTATTTTTATTGACGAGATTGATGCCGTCGGAAGACAGCGGGGAGCGGGCCTGGGCGGATCGCACGATGAAAGAGAACAGACTCTTAATCAAATTTTGGTGGAGTTAGATGGATTTGAAGCCAACGCCAATGTCATTGTAATGGCCGCTACTAACCGACCGGATGTACTGGACCCCGCCCTTTTAAGACCGGGCCGGTTCGATCGACGAGTGGTTTTAGATCTTCCTAGCTTGGATGATCGAGAAAAAATATTACAGGTACATGCCAAAAGCAAACCGCTGGATAGTTCTGTTAATCTTCGCGCCGTGGCTGAACGGACGCCGGGATTTTCTGGAGCCGATCTGGCTAATTTGCTCAATGAAGCAGCCATCTTAACGGGTCGACGGAATAAAAAAAGGGTTTCTCTGCAAGAATGCTTAGAGAGCATTGAAAAAGTAATCTTGGGGCCGGAAAGAAAAAGCCACGTTTTAAATGAAAAAGAAAAGGAAATTACCGCCTATCATGAGGCCGGACACGCCTTAGTATCTCACCAACTTCCCAATACTGATCCGGTAAGAAAGATATCAATAGTTGCGAGAGGACAAGCGGGGGGGTATACTTTAAAATATCCCTCGGAAGATCGCTATCTCCATTTTAAAGCGGAATTTGTAGATGATCTGGCGGTAATGTTGGCGGGATTGGCATCGGAGAAAGAAATTTTTAAAGATATTACCACTGGTGCTCAAAATGACCTTAAACAAGCCACGGCTCTGGCAAGAAGATTAGTGACTGAATTCGGCATGAGCGAGACACTAGGACCTCAGACTTTCGGGAGAAAAGAAGAATTAATATTTTTAGGAAGAGAGATATCGGAACAGCGGGACTACAGTGAAAAAGTGGCCACCCTTATTGATCAAGAAGTATCGAAATTTCTGAAAAAAGCTTACGAAAACGCTACGGAGATTATCAAAAAGATGAAACCTAAACTTAAGGAAATCGCCGAATTGTTAATAAAAAAAGAGACGATCGAGCAAAAAGAGTTTGAAGCTTTATTAAAAACCTAATCTTAATTATTTAAATATTGTAGGGGGCAATATGATTTTTCTCTACCGCGACATATTAAAAGAAGCTTGGTGGATTACCTGGCGTAATAGATTCTTGTGGTTTTTTGGTTTGTTCGCTGCTTTATTAGGGAACGGCGGGGAATACGAAATTATTTTCCGTAATGTGGACACTGTTTCTAACCAGCGAACAATTATTTATAATCTGCAAAACATGAGTAAGACCGGCCATTTGCAGACAACTTGGGATAATATCGTCAGTTATTTTTCTGCCTATACTCTGAATTCAGTCGCCCTTCTATTGGTAGCATTGGTAATTTTTGTTTTTATCGTTTGGCTAGTGATTATTTCCCAGGGTGGCTTAATCGATAGTTCCCTTAAACTCCAATCGAAACAAAATGCAACTTTGGAATCAGGATTTGTGGCTGGCCGAAAGCATTTCATGCCGCTATTCCTTTTAAATCTTCTGTGGCGAGTAGTAGTGTACGGCCTGCTATTTATTGTCGGCATTCCCTTAATCTTTTTGTTATTGAACGAGGGGAATGATTTCTGGTTTACCATTACTTCTTTTGTTATTCTGGTTCCAATAGCGGTGATTATTTCCTTCATTATAAAGTATTCCTCTGCTTTCGTAATTTACAAAAAAGAAAAGATCGGCCCAGCTCTTAAAGATGGTTGGAAACTTTTCACCAAAAACTGGTTAATCAGCATTGAGATGGCTTTTGTAATATTATTAATCAATCTGCTATTTGGCCTGGCTTTGATCATTGGCATTGGATTACTATCAATTCCTTTTGTTTTTCTTTTGATAATCCTTAAGATTGTGGGTGCGCTGGCGGCTTTCAACGTCATTTTTTACATCGCAGTTATCGCCCTCTTCATCTTAATATTCATTATGGGAGCTTTTATTTCCGCTTTCCAATGGGTTGCCTGGGTTGGTTTGTTCAAACGGTTAGTAGAAGGAAAGGGAGCCAGTAAAATTCTTAGAATGTTCGGTAAAATTCCGAATTATGTAGGAAAACAATAAGGGATTGCCCAAACAAAAAAGATCTGCTAAACTTTCTCTACGGTTTTAAAAAGATGCTTTTAGTTTGGGTTTTTGTTTATCCTTTTTAATAAATTTCCGGGCACATAGCTCAGCGGTTAGAGCACCACTCTTATAAAGTGGGGGTCCCTGGTTCAAATCCAGGTGTGCCCACCATTAGCAAAAATAACATAAGCAACTACACTCCTTTTGGGGCCGCGGTAGCGAAGTGGGTCGAGGCGTAAAAAGCAAGACAACTGCTTGTCTTGCGAGCCGCCGAGACGGGCTGAGTGATGTCCCGCAACAGCGGGACCACGAAGCCCAGGAAGAGCAGTAGACCCCGTAAAAGTTTCGCTCACGCTCAACTTTACGGGGCAGGCTGAAAATCCAAACCACCTTTTTGGTGCCAATAATGCCAAGGTAGCTCAGTGGTAGAGCAGTAGACTGAAAATCTACGTGTCGGCAGTCCGATTCTGCCCCTTGGCACCAAAAAGGTGCTATGGATAGTCTGAAAATTTTTTAACCCCGAGCGAAGTCGAGGGGCTACGTGTCGTCAGTCCCCCGCCACCTTATTCTAAAATATCTAAGGTATGGCGGGTCCGCCTCGGGCGGAGATTCTGACCCGCGGCACCAAAAGGAATGTAGCATTAAAATTATGAAAAAACCTTTTATTAGTTTTACCAGCGACTTTGGGGTTCAAAGCCAAGGCGTTGGGGTTATGGAAGGAGTAGCGCGTAGCATTTGTCCCGATGCTCACATTATCCATTTAATGCACGGCCTTCCGGACTTTGACATTATTACGGGAGCTCGCACTCTGGAAACGGTCAACTGGTTACCGATCGGATACCACGTCTGCGTGATTGATCCGGGAGTGGGATCGAAACGCCGGTGCCTGGCAATTAAAACGAAGCGGGGTGACTATTTAATTGGACCGGCTAACGGAGTTCTGATTCCAGCCTCGCGCGTATTAGGCGGCATCGTAAAAGTAGTGGAGATCACTAATTCTCAGTATATGCGTGAGTTAATTTCGCCTATTTTTCACGGGAGAGATATTTTTGCCCCCATTGCCGCCTGGCTGGCCAAAGGAACTGCTATAGAAGAATTGGGGCCAGAAATTAATCTTAAAGAATTAATTCCTCCGCCATACGACGAAGCGATATTATCCGGGAAAGAAATAACAGCACGGGTCATTTCTATAAATAAATTTGGCTCTTTCCATTTGAATATTTTATCCAGTTTGTGGGATAAATTAGGCATGCAATTAAATGAAGTGGTTGAACTGGCATTGCCTAATGAAAAAATCCGTTTGATGTTTGTAAAAACATTTTCTGATGTAATAGTAAATGACCCGCTTATTATGAAAGATGATTATGGGCGAATGGAGGTTGCTATAAATCAAGGACATTTTATTTCAAAACACCCTTTAGGGGTTGGGGACAAAATAATTGTAAGAAAAATAGAAAAATAATTTTCCGGGGTGTGGCATAGTGGTTAATGCGCTTGGTTTGCCCGCCCGCCTTGGCTGCTAATTTTTCCGAAATGAATTTTCCTTATAATGTTTGTGCTTGACCGGGGATTGGCGCAGTTGGCTAGCGCGCCTGCTTTGGGAGCAGGAGGTCGTGAGTTCAAGTCTCACATCCCCGACCAGGTAGAAACATTATTACATCAAGGCAGTCGGGCGGGGGACCAAGAGATCCTGGGTGCGAATCCCAGCACCCCGACCATACAAAATGAGTCAATCTTTTTTTGACAAAGTATACCAAATAGTAAAAAGGGTTCCTAAGGGCAAAGTGGCTACTTACGGACAAATTGCCGCCTTGGCTGGTTCCCCCCGCAGCGCCAGAATGGTTGGCTGGGCGCTCCATCAGATTAATGACCGGCAAGCGAAGGAAATTCCTTGGCAAAGAATAATTAATCGAGAGGGAAGAATCAGCACTACTTGTTTGGATCATCCACCCGACCTTCAAAAGTTCCTTTTAGTAAATGAAGGTGTTGAGGTAAAGGATCGGGAAGGAAACAGCTGGATAGACCTTGAAAAATTCCTGTGGAAGCCTTAAATTATATTTATGTATTTTGTTTATGTTTTACAAAGTAAAAAAGATTCTCGATTTTATTATGGTTCT
>PFMD01000059.1 GCA_002784945.1 Candidatus Kerfeldbacteria bacterium CG_4_10_14_0_8_um_filter_42_10 | reverse complement strand
TTACTCGAATTTTATTGGCACCGGATTCGGTTAATTCTATGTCAAAGGATGTTTTTTCTTCTACTGGTTCTGCTCCGGCTGCGGGCATAGCCCCGGCCATCATCATGGGAGCGGCGGCGGAAACTCCGAATTTATCCTCCAGAATTTTTACCAGTTCCGCTAAATCCAAAGCACTCATTTTTTCAATTTCACCAACCAGTGATTTGAATTTTTCCGGGACTGCTACTTCTTTGGTTCCTTCCTTCGATTCCTTGGAAGTAGTTTCTTCTTTCTTGGCTTCTTCTGTCATTTTATTAATTCCTTTCTTATTTAATATTTATTATGCTTTTTGATCTTTAATTGCCGATAAAACGTTAACAAAGTTTCTCATGCCGCCCTGCAAGACATTTACTAGTCCGGAAAGCGGAGCGCGGATGCTGCCGATTACTCTGGCAATCAATTCATCACGGGTAGGCAGGCTGGCCAGTTCCAGCACTTTGGCGGCAGCAACGAATTTATTTTCTAAAATACCGCCTAAAATAGCCAGCGCTTCGTTATCTTTCTGCAGTTTCTTTAGAAGACGGGCGGGCATCACTTCATCTTGCTCGCTGGTGGCCACCGCGATCTGCCCGACTAACGGCATTATTTCTATTTCTTTTAATCCGGCCTTTTCCAGCGCCAGCTTGATTAAAGTCTTTTTAGCTACTTGATAGCTCACATCCTCTTCCCGCAGAGACTTCCTGAGCTGTTCCACGCTTTTAACATTTAAACCGGAATAATCCACGAAAACCGCCGATTTCATTTTACTAAAACGGTCAGTGAGGGTTTTTACTACTTCTTCTTTTTGTTCCTTTGATTTAGGCATAGTATTTAAATTAAAATCTGTGGGTAAAAGCCACAGACAAAACGATTTTCCGCCTAAATAGGCCTTATTTAAACCCTAAGCTAAGTCGAAGGGTACCTATTGTCTATGGCTTATATTTAATTAGTTAGAAGTATAACAAAGTCAGAAATTATGTCAACAAATAGGTAGCCTCATGGTTCAGCGTCCGCAGGATCGTTTACGGGGTCAAATTAAGAAAATCCTGCTTGAAAGCGCGCGCGCCTTCAAGCAGGATTACCAAGGTTGTGCTAGCCAAGGGGATGCCCAGTTCCATTTGCCGTTGTCAATTTTGAGACGGTAGCCCGGATAGTCCCTTCTTAGGACTATGGTTTTCTGACCGCAGAAAGAGGCCATTTCGGTCCGAAAACTGATTCTGGTTAAAGGATCTCGGTAAGTATCACCCTCTTTCAAACAAGCACTGGCTATTTCATCCCAATTCCTGATCAGCACCTCTTCGCCTTCTACCATAACATTCTCCCGGATAGATTAGATCGCGTTTAGCCAAGAAGGCGCCCATTCGTATTTTCCGTCATCGGCGGCTATTCTGAAGCCGTATTCGGTTGCTTCAGTAATGGTGGTAGATTTACCGCAGTAGTCCTCCATTGCCAGAAGCCACTCCAGAGCGGTTTCTTCATCATGACTGCCGATCGCGTCGTCATGCATGCAGAGGTTATCGATTTCCTCAGCCATGCGTACCTGGACAGCATCACCTACTTTCATGGTCCACCTCTCTATTTGGATTAAATCAAAGAACTGTGTTTTTGAAAGTGAAACGCTTGCCTACGCTGAAGTTTCGGCGAAAGCAGGCCGGCATTTCGCTTTTAAACTAGCAAGTCTTATTAAATCGGTCAAATTAGCCCCGTTAGAAGCTTTTTAGAATAAGCAATATGAATATTTGATAGGTAGGATAAGTGAAACAATTGAAAGCTTCTAATGGGGTCAACTAATTACCGTTCCTTGAAAAGGCCTTTCTTTCAAGAACCTTCCAAAATTGGTTAGATTAGTTCCTTTCATTACCACTACTTTGATCCCCTCTTGCTCGGCCCTTTTGCCTGCAACCGGGTCAAAAGGCGCATTCATTCCGGGCGTGAATTTTCCGCCAATAGTTTTTTTAAATTCTTGCCAGCTCATTTTCTTGATCGGTTTGGCATCTTTATGTTTTTTGGGATCCTTGGTATAAACGTAGGAAATATTGGAAAGATTAACCACCGTTTTAGCACCGTAATTATTAGCCAGCACCACGGCATCTAAATCGGATGATGAACCAGGGGCATAGCCGCATCCGATAATGATTTTTTTATTGGTTTGCACTTTCTGGTGGGGATTATAGGCCACCCTCTCATAAGCCAGCTTTCCAAAAATTGCCCGGATCAATTCTGCGTTCAACTTGGTAGCAGCGATTCCTACCCAATCCAAATCCTCTTCCGCGATTTTGGATATTTTGCTGGCGGCTTGCTGGTACTTTCGGCAGATTTTTCCTCCGCCGGCAACAATAATGACTTTGGAATATTTTTTCAAGTTTTGGACAATCAACTGGCGGAATTTCTTCAAGAAAGCAACATTAATTTCTTCCGGTACAATGATTGAACCACCTAGGGAAATTATAATGGACTCTTTTCTCATATCATTTAATATAATATGTTAAATTCTATTGCCAAGATATATTCAGAAATAACAAGGAAACAAGAAACAATAATCAAATAAATCACAATTTCCAATGACCAAAACACAAACCGCGCTTCTGATAACCGTTTAAAAATTGATTATTGGTCATTGGATATTATTTGTAATTTGTATCTTGTTACTTGGAAATTAATTAAGATATTTGTTCTTATTCGCCAAATGCTCCTCATAAGTTTTGCTGAATACGGTGGAACCATCCGGTTTGGTCAGAAAATAGAGATAATCAGTAGTCTCCGGATAAATGGCCGCTTCAATCGCATCTAACCCGGGATTACAGATTGGTCCCGGCGGCAGACCTTGGTTTAAATAAGTATTGTAAGGAGAATCCTGGCGCGTGTCATCGTAGGTAGGCTGAAGCGCCTGTTTGCCGGTGATGTAGTTTACCGTCGCATCCGACTCCAGGGGAATCCCTTCTTCCATTCTTTTGTAAAAGATGCCGGCGGCTATTTTGCGATCCCCTTCTCCTCTCACTTCTTTTTCCACAATGCTGGCCATGGTAATGATGTCAAAAATCGTTTTACCCTGCCGTTCCATTTCCGCTTTCATCTCGCTAGTCAGTTTCTGACTAAAGTTATCCAGCATTTTTTCTACAATCGTGGAAATTTCAGCGTTTTTGTAAATCCGGTAGGTATCGGGAAACAGATATCCCTCTAAACCTTGATCCGCCGGCTTGTCTGCCAGAAAGGAATAAGTTTTATCGGGAATCAGTTCTCGGGAATCAGTGGTCGAGACGCTTTCGGCAAAATCGGTCAGGAATTTTTTCTTGAGCGCTTCTTCCGATTTCCCCGAACTGGCGTTGTCTTCGGCATAAAAATCAGCTAAGTATTCCGCGATTTCCACGCTGGACCAGCCTTCAATAATCTTGATCACCCTTTCTTTAGATAAGGCTTCCCCGCTAACCAGTATTCGGCTTAAATCAACCATATTCAAATTTTGAGGAAAACTGTATTCCCCCGCCTGCAATTTGTTGCCGTATTTTTTAAACCAGAGATAAGTTTCGAATATAAAACTGTTTTTGATCAATCCTTCTTTTTTTAAATTATCGCTGATGGCATGAACTCCTTGTCCTGATTCAATAACAAAAAATTTCTCCTCGGCCTTAGCTGAGACCGGCATGGAGATTTGGTTTAAAAAATAAATGAAGCCTCCCGCTCCTACTAGGATTAGTACTGCTAGTATCGCTAGGATTATTTTTTTAGTCATTCAATTGATTAAATTCTAAATTATAAATTCTAAATCCTAAACAAATTCTAAATTCAAAATTCTAATGATTCAAACCTTCTTTTTAAATAAATATTTCGGATTTGTAACATTGGAATTTAAATATTGTTTCGAATTTCGATATTAGGATTTAGAAATTTCTCTTCAGAGATATTTTTTATATTCTTTTTTCTTTTTTAATTCTTCCACTATTTTTTTCACCTCTCCGGATCGTTCTTTAGGACAAACAAATAACGCATCTTCGGTATCCACAATCACTAAATCGTCTAAGCCCAGAGTGGCAATTAACTTATTTTTTGGTCCGTAAATAAGGCAATCGGTGGTATCGAAAGGAAAAACCCCTCCTCGCGTCAAATTGTCACCGTTGTTGGGAGGCAATAAATCCTTGATAATGTGCCATTTACCCAAATCGCTCCAGCCGATTCGATTAGAAACGCTCATGGCGATTTTTTTTGTTTTTTCGGTTATCGCAGTCTCAATCGACATTTTTTCCAAACCAGTGTAGATTTTTTTGACTTTTTCTGTCTGGTTTTTCTTTTTGGACAAGGCCAGCATTTTCCGGCAAGCAGCCAGCATTTCGGGCTGATGTTTTTGAAACAAACCTAGGATTGTTTTTAATTTCCAAACGTAAATACCGGTATGGTAATAAAACAGGCCGGAAGCAATAAGCTCCTTGCAATAATCCCAATCCGGCTTTTCGACCCAGCTGGCCACGGTAAAGATGGCTTGATCGCCCGCTTTCATGAGATTTTTTCCGGATTTAATATAGCTGTATCCCGTATCAGGATAATTAGGTTTTATGCCGGGGGTAACGATGTATTCCGGATTATCCTTTAAAAAATTTTCCGTTAAAACCAAAAGTTCTTGAAAGGCCTTAGCATCGCTAATATAATCATCCGAAGGCAAACTGGCGACAATTTCTTCCTCGCCAAATCGGTCGGCGGCAATAACGCTTTCTAAACAGATGGCCGGGCCGGTATTTTTGCTGACGGGTTCTACGATAATGTTTTTTATTGGGAACTTAGGAAAATTTTTTTTCAGCCTCTTCTTCATCGTTTCGTTAACCGAAATAAAAAGGTCGCTCTTGTTTTTTAGAAGCGGGGTTACGCGATCAATGGTGTCGCCGATCATCGTTTTATTACCCGTGATCATTTGAAACTGTTTGGGATTACTTTCCCGGCTTATTGGCCAAAGCCTGCTTCCGACGCCTCCGGCTCTTATTACTATTTTCATTTTATAGGTTGTAGCTTCTTAGCTTATTAGCTTATTAGTTCCAACGCTTTGGTCGGAATTCCGACTTCACGTCGGAACTTATTAGGTTTCATGGTTCCATTGTTTCATTGCTGGTTTTAGGATAACCATAAAACAATGAAGCAATGAAACAATTAGCTTTCAGTAATCAACGGCACAAAGGCGAACCCCGGATAGCGGGTTTCTATCACCTCTTGTTTATTGATTTTTTTAATCAGCACCAGATCTTGCCTGTTTTTCCCTACGGGAATGACTAAGCGCCCGCCCACTTTCAACTGATCAACCAGCGCTTGCGGAATATCATTGGAAGCGGCCGCCACCACTATTCTATCAAAAGGAGCGAATTGAGGTAACCCCTTGGAGCCATCGCCTTCTAAAAACTGGATATTGGCAAAATGATACTTTTTGATATTTTCTTCCCCGAATTTTTTTAGAGCGGGAATCCTTTCCACGGCAAAGATTTTTCCCTGCTCCCCCACCAGCTCGGCCAGCAAAGCGGTTTGCCAGCCGGATCCCGAGCCAACATCCAAAATTTTATTATTTTGCTTGGGTTCCAGCAATTCCAGCATAAACGCCACCGTCAAAGGCTGCGAAATAGTTTGGCCATGCCCCAACGGTAAAGGAGCATTTATTGATTCTTCACCCATTAAATGAGCCGGCAGAAAATCGCGGCGCTTTACTTTATAGAACGCATCAATGATTTCCGGAGTTTTAAGGTAACCCTGTTTAATTAATTGCTGGATTAACTCTTCCATAGTATAGGTTTAATAAAGATACAAGGATGCAAGATACAATAACCAAACAAGTTCCAATATTCAATAATCAATCAGCAAACCTCATTATTCTGTATCGTTTGTAATTTGAACATTGTTTATTGGTTATTGTTTGTATCTTGTTACTTGTACCTTGGTTATTTAGATGTTTATTTGGATTTATCCTTATTATCACTGAACCATTCAATCCAGTTATTCTATTCCAAAGTACTCTCATCATATCATTTTTACTGCCAATGAGACACCAATTATATTAATTCCGTTGCTAAATAAGGGAATCCTCGTTTCATGGTAGCGAGACGAGAAGAAAAGTTATCCACAAGAACTGAAATTTTCCCATTATTCGGTTTTCAGCTTTAATAAGGCAAATTTTCTATTTAGCACAACTTTTTCTCTATTGACAAATGCTAGATAAAATATTATAAACACTTGACAAAAAATGCTATTTAGGATAAAAATAAAGAACTTAAATTTTAATCATTAAAACAAATTATTAAAAAATAACTATATCGAAACGATTATATTTAAACCTTAAGTTTCAATCATTATGAATAACTACTTGCCAAAACCGGTTTGGTATCAAACTGCCCGAAAGCAGAAATTTCTGAAGGTCATCAATATCGCTATTATGGTGACTTTTTTATTTAATATGACCGCTTTTCAGAGCATTTTTCTGGCCTTGCCGTTACAGGCAGACGCTATTGCGAATCCTAATCCAGAAAAGAAATGTCCTCCGGGCGATGTTAAATACGAAATTGGGAATGGTTACGAATATACCGATAGCTCGGCTGATATTTGGGGAGATTCCGACATAATCAATTGGGCCGCTAAACCCGGCTATAAGATAACTTCGGTTTGCGTCAAAATTGGTGGACCAGGAGACGGGTCTCTTAAAAACCCCGACCCCAAGGCAGGAACAGCCGGCCCTTACGATCACGACATCAGTCATATTGTCGTTAAAACAGATAAATGCAAAGGCCGCTGTGAACCTGATTTGCAAATTTCAAAATCAGATAGTCCTGATCCGGTAATGGCCGGCCAGGATATTACTTATACTATTGAATGGTCTAACGAAGGCAATGGCATTGCCTGGATGACCAATATTGTCGATGAACTGCCGGATGAAGTTACTTTTGTTGATGCCTACCCAGGAGGAATTTATCATCCTGCTGATCATAAAGTAACCTGGTGGTTGGGACCGGTTTTGCCTGACGCTTCTGGAACTAAAACTTTAGTGGTTAACGTTGAGCCAGAAACCCCGGCTGGAATAATTCTGAATGAAGTAAAAATTGACAGTTTGTTTACCGACCCGGTTTCCGATGAAGAAGAAACCACTGTAACTGAACCATTTTGCGATTTAACCATTAGCAAAGGAGTCCGAATATTCAGCGATGATGAAAAGACGAACAATGAATTTATCACAGATAACAGCAAGCTATTAGCTGAACCAGGACAAACTCTGGAATACAGGATCCGTTATGAAAATATTGGCAACGCTGATTGTACCGGATCAGGAGTAATAGTGGGCGATCAGTTGAATGATTATTTGACTTTCGTAGAAAGATCCAGAGAAATCCGAATTTTTGATAGAAACGGCCATCCCGTAAACGATTATGAGGAAATTGCCGGATACGATGGCAAAGATCAGATTAAACTTTACAATGTCCAAACGGTCAGCCCAGGAGAATACGGCATAATCACTTTTGATGCCACCATTGCCGATCCCATGCCTTGCGGAAATACGGATGTTAACAACAAAGCGGGAATCTGGAGCGTAGAAACTGACAAAATATGGAGTGAACAGGTAACCACCGATGTCTATCAGGGCTGCGGATCACTAAGAGTAGAAAAAGAAGTAGTGGGAGGAGAGGCAGACCCCGATGAATTTGGCTTTCGCATATCAGGATGGACCGGCGCCTATACTTATCCTAACTCCGGAGAGAATTATGTAGTATTTGAAGACCTTATTCCAGGAACCTATTCGGTAGAAGAAGAAATTCCTCTTCCTGCTAACTATCATCAAACCAATAATGACTGTACTGGTGTTAAAGTATCGGCCGAGCCCAACGCAGCCGCAATTGCTCCAGCCAGTTGCACTATTACCAATACTTATGAAGAACCGGGGCCGGCTACTATAATTGCTCAAAAAGTAGTTTGTCAGAATGAAGCGGATCTGCCTGACTGGGGCGTAATTGATTCGGTAAAGCCCGTGGGAACCCCTGGCGTGATTACCGCTTCCACAGCCACGGAATGGGTTAATAGCCACCCAGGCTGTTCCTTGGTCCCCTGGGATTTCCAGTGGGTCTACAACAATGAAAACTATAATCCTGGAGATAACTTCGGCGCCGCCGGATTGCCCTGGCATACTTTTAGCGGTAGCACTCAAATTTCTGATTTCGGACCTGATAATAAAATCTGGGTACGCGAGGTTTGGAATAACGAATACATCCCTTTTGCTTCTGTATTAGACCCGAGCGAACCGCAAGTCAGCGCCGAAATATACTGCGGAACCGACATATTGAATTATGACAACTGGGAATGGATCGACAATCTGGAACACGGCCAAACATATTATTGCGTAGGATTCAATGTTCCGGAATTCGTACCAGGCACTATTTCTGGATATAAATACGATACTCAAGAGAATCCTCTCAATGACTGGGAAATCTGCCTTAATCAGCCAACTGATAATTTAGTTTCAGCGGAAAGAGTCACCGTACTGAGAGATGACAATTGTGTTCTGACCGGTTCCGGAGAATGGCCGGACGGCTATTATGAATTTACCAATTTGGCCGCAGGCACCTATCTGCTTTCTGAAACATTTCAAGATAGCTGGATTCAAATGTCCGCTCCTGATCCGGTAACAGTAGAATCGGGCACGGTTTCTGAAAATAACAACTTCGTGAATACTCCCGAAAATCCCGGCCTATCCTTAACCAAAGAAATCACCGCTTCTGATCTGACAGTCGGCGGATCAATCACCTACCAGCTGAATTACGCCAACACCGGCAACGTGGAGTTAACCGGAGTCCAGATTGTTGATGACTATCCGGAACAATACGTCACGGTTACTGATGCTGGCGGAGCGGTTGATGATGGCAGTACTCTAACTTGGACTATTGGTAATTTAGCGGTAGGAGCAAGCAATACGCTGACTTATACCGTTCAAATTAAGAATTCTACTCCGGCTGATACTGAAATTGTAAATATTGCTACCATCACTTCGGAACAAACTGAACCGGCTACCGCGCAGGCCTTAGCTCAAATGATTGAAGAACCAACGCCGCCGGAAGAACCGGAAGTAACCCTGCCCACCATTGAACTTAATAAATCAGTATCCAGCGGATCAGTGGAAGCCAATGAAACGCTCACCTACTTGGTGGAATGGCGAGTCAATGATGCCGACGCCACCAACGTCACCATCACCGATCCCATTCCTCTGAACACCACCTTTGTTTCTGCCAGTAATGAGGGG
>PFMD01000006.1:16893-34893 GCA_002784945.1 Candidatus Kerfeldbacteria bacterium CG_4_10_14_0_8_um_filter_42_10 | reverse complement strand
ACAGTCTGCGCCTTATTTAACGGAAACCCGGCCGCTACCGGAGAATGCCGGCTAAATGCGGTCAACCTTAATCTTCAGATATTGTCCACCGATCAGACCGCTAGCTACAATGCCACTCTTACGCTTACAGTAAGCGCTAGTTAATATTAGGGTGTAGCTTTTTAGCTTCTTAGCTTGTTAGGTCATCGGTTTTAGTGTCCGGTCACTCCCATGGAACGACGATCGGATAAGCCATTAATAATAATGATCCCCAAAACGGGGATTTTTTAAATGACATTCCTCAATAATTATGGTATTTTTTAGTTATGATTGAATGCACAATTGGCATTATGGCCTTCAATGAGGAAAAGAATATTGGTAAATTACTTAACGCCTTGCTTCGTCAGAAACTAAAAGAAGTGGAAATCAAGAAAATCGTGGTAGTGGCGAGCGGCTGCACTGACCAAACGGCTGAGATTGCAAAACAATATACTGAAAGGTATCCTCAAATAGAATTAGTTACCCAAGCAAAAAGAGAAGGTAAATCCTCCGCCATCAATCTTTTTCTCAAAACGGTAAAAACGCCGGTAGTGGTTTTAGAAAGCGCTGATACTTTACCGCTTTTTTATACTATAGAAAATTTAGTCACTCCTTTTTCTGATCCTGCTGTGGGAATGTGTGGAGGGCATCCTTTACCCCAAAATAATCCCGATAGCTTTTTGGGATTCACCAATCATTTGCTTTGGACCTTGCATCATCTGCTTTCCTTGGAACGGCCTAAGATGGGGGAATTAGTTGCTTTTCGAACTATTATCCCTTCTATTCCCGTGGAATCAGCGGTAGATGAAACCAGCATAGAATCATTTTTTTTCCAGCGGAAAATGCAAATTTTGTATCTCCCCAAGGCAATGGTTTTAAATAAAGGGGCCGAAACTGTTTCTGATTTTTTGAAACAGAGAAGAAGAATTTACGCCGGCCATCTTTACATTAAACATCACCACCATTATCAGGTTACCACTCTGCACGCCACTAAAATTATGGGCCTTATTTTAAAAAATGTCAGATTGTCATTTAAAACCGTTTTCTGGCTGTTCAGTGCTATTCTTCTAGAGGCCGCTGGAAGATATTTAGGGGTGTTTGATTACTACGTTAAAAAGAAAAATCACTCCATTTGGGCAATGGCCGATAGTACTAAGAACTTAACAGATGTAAAAAATTAAGTTATTAAATAATTGTTATATTGCTTTATTGTTAAATTGTTAAAGTGACTACAACAAAGTAATGGTAAAACAATATAGCAATAAAGCAATATAACAATATAGTAATATAGCAATATAAACCCACCACTTAAAACTTAATCCCTACAACCTACAATCTAACATCATAATGCGAAACAAACTAAAACTTCTCTCCAAAATCCCGTTCTATAAACTGAGTCATGCTACTAGCTGGCCCGGAATGCTGCCTATTAATTTAACTTTATCGGTTTCTCCTACCTGTAATTCCCGTTGCCAGACCTGCAACATTTGGAAGAAAAAAGAAAACGACTTCACTTCGGAAGAATGGGATAAAACCATGGCCTCGGTGGGCCAATGGCCTTTTTGGATAACGATTAGCGGAGGGGAACCGTTTCTAAAGAGGGACCAGCTGGTCGAATTGGTAAAAATTTGTTATCACCGGAACAAGCCGGCGATTATCAATATCCCAACCAATTCTTTATTGTACGCCCTAACGCCCAAATATGTAGAACAGATGTGCCAGAGTATTCCCGGCACTCAACTAATCATTAATCTGTCGGTTGATGGCGTAAAGGAAAAACATGACCAGATTCGGGGAATACCCGGTAATTTTGAAAAAGTTTTACAGAATTTAGAAGGATTAAAAAAGCTTCAGAAAAAATACTCCAATCTTACCGTCGGCATCCACTCGGTTATTTCCAATTTTAATTTTAAAGATGTGGCGGAACTATATGCCTGGGCTTTTTCAGTGGAGCCGGACCAATATATAACAGAAATCGCCGAAGAGAGGGTAGAATTGGATACTAAAGGAATGCCCATTACTCCCTCCAGTGAAAATTATTCCCAGGCCATTGACCAACTTATCGCTAAAGTTAAAAAACATCAGTTCCAAGGCGTTTCTAAAGTAACAGAAGCCTTTCGGCTGGAGTACTATCAAAACGTAAAAAAGTATCTTCAGACAAAAAAGCAAGTCATTCCCTGTTATGCCGGGCTGGCCTCGGGCCAGATCTATGCTAACGGAGATGTTTGGCAGTGCTGCATTGATGCGGATGTGATGGGAAACTTAAGAGAAAATAACTACGACTTCAAAAAAATCTGGTTTTCTAAAAAGGCAGACGAAATCCGCCAAAAAGTAAAACAGGGCGGCTGTGGCTGTCCTCTAGCGAATGCTTCTTATACTAATATGCTGATGGATTTTAAGACTCTAGCGAAGATTGCTAAGAATTATTTGTAGGTTTAGATGGTAAGTTGCCAGTTGTAAGTTGAAAGTTATAAGGTGATTCGTAATATTGTTTAATTGCTATATTGTTATATTGTTTTTATAGCTATTTAAAAAATTAAGCAATTCAACAATATAGCAACATAACCATAATCTTTAATCTTAAAATGAAAATATTTGTTACAGGCAGCACCGGATTCATTGGCCAGCATTTAATCAAAGCCTTATTAGCAGAAGGGCATGAGGTCCATTTTTTGTTGCGGGATAAAAATAAAGCCGGTCTTTTTAGTAACGAGAAAGCCATTCCTCATATTGGTTCTTTAGAAAACATTGAATCTTATCGGGAAATTTTTAACCAAAATATCGAAGTAGTGTATCACTTGGCGGCCATTCCTGGACAAAAATGGGGATTCCGTAAAAAAGATTATGATGAATTAAATACTAAGGCGACGGAAAGGCTGATTAAAGCGTGTTACGGAAAAATAAAAAGGTTTATATTCACAAGCAGCATCAATGCAATAAGCGATAATCAGTTTCGAAGAGATGATTATGGAAAGAGCAAGAAACGGGCCGAGGAATTTATTCAATCATTCCCAAACAAAGAGTGGTCGGCCGTTATTCTTAGGCCGGCCGTGGTATATGGTCCTCAAGATACCCAAGGATTGATGCTAAAACTCTGCCGATTGATTAAAAGAAAAAAATTCTATTTTCTGGGTTCCGGCAGGAATGTTTTACCCTTTGTTTATATTAGTGATTTGGTATCCGCTTTTCTTAAGGCAAAAAATGCTTCCCCAGCGGCCGGCCCCTATGAAATAATTGGTCCTGATTTGCCGACTTTCCAAGAGGCGGTTACCCAAATAGCATCCCATTTGAAAGCGGAACTGCCTAGAATCAACATTTCTCTTTGGCTGGCCCGGCCGGCCGCCCTTTTTTCGGAATCAGTTGCTTGGCTTTTGAAGACAGAGCCCCTGATTACCCAGCACCGGGTGGATATCATTACCAGGCATAAACCATTGGGTTATCAAAAAGCCCAAAGGGAATTAGGATATAATCCTAAAATCATTTTTTCAGAAGGGATAAAAAAAACCATTGAATGGTATCAAAAGAATGGGTATCTTTAAAGTACAATGCAGAGAAATTATTAATATTCGGGAAAAGCAGCTTTGATTTATTTCAGTAGCGAGGAGTATGGAATGAGGAGTGGGGAGTGCGAGGTGAGTTTCGGAATATGGAAGGAAGGAATTAGTTAAGAATCGCACTCCTCAATCCCCACTCCTTAACTCACGACTCACTCCTTATTCCGCGCTACGCACAAAGCATTAAAAAAATTATAAGCACTAAGTCAGTTAACAATTTTCAATGAGTGCAAAACCAAACCCCGCGGAAATCAATAAAATTAATCTTTCCCAAACTTACCAAAGAGAAATTTTTGGATTGGGAGAAATTTATGAAATCATGTCGGTGGAAAGATTAAGGAAAAAACTGTCAAAAAAACATCATTCAGGAACGCTCTACTTGGCATCCAATCAACAACACGGCAACCGGGGAATGCGTTTGGAAGAATTAGCGGAGTATCTCACGAGCCAAAATGGTTTAATCTTGGAAAAGGGATTAGTGGACTCTCCTCCCTGGAATTCCGCGCCCCTAGAAAAAGGAGTGAAAAAACAGTATAATAAACTAATAATTGTCGTGGCTAAAACAATTTTTTATCTATTAATCAGGCTTGAATTTTTATGGCGGGGTCAGAAGAAATCTCATATGGTTTTTGGGTTGGTTAGAAAATAATGAGAGTATTACTTTTACATCCAAAACTGAGAAAATATATTCAACCGAAATTGCCCCCGTTGGGGATTTTAAGCGTTGCCTCTTTTTTAGAAAAAATAGGGCATGAAGTAAGAGTGCTGGATCTTAATGTCTATCCCGAGGAATTTAATGATAATTTGTTAGAAAATATAGATTTTGTTGGCGTTACCGCCACGACTCCCTTAATAAAAGAAGCCTGGCATTTGCTGAGTATCATCAAAAAGAAAAATTTACCGGTGATATTCGGCGGGCCGCATTCCTCGGCTTTACCGGAAGAATCCTTAAAAAAGGGGGTAGATATAGTGGTTAGGGGCGAGGGCGAACAAACTATGGCGGAAATTCTGGCGAAATGGCCAAACAAAGAAAATATCTTGGGCATTTCTTATCTTAAAGACGGTAAAGCCGTGCATGTACCATCGCGTCCTTTAATAAAAGACATCGATACTCTCCCTTTTCCTGCTTTTCATCTTTTAGAAAATATAGAAGAATATACCACGCCCCAGCCAGTGATAACGGAGCCAATGAGGACTTTGACCATGGTAACTTCGCGGGGTTGCCCCTACGGTTGCAATTACTGTTACAAAGGCGTTTTTGGAAAAACTTGGAGAGCGCATAGCCCGGAATACGTGGTCAATTTATGGGAACACATTTATAGAAAGTTTAATGTTAAAATGGTGGGAGTGCAGGATGATACCTTTAATCTTAATTATCAGCGGGTCGAAAAAATTTGCCAGTTATTAAAATCCAGAAACATAAAAACTCACTGGACCACCGCCCAAGGAATGAGAGCGGATAGAATCGATAAAGCATTACTTTCAAAGATGAAAGAGGTTGGTTTTGTCAGAACTGGATTTGGCATAGAAAATGGCAGCCCGGAAATGATTAAGATAATCGGCAAACAGTTGGATTTAGCTCGGGTTAAAGAAGCCATTGATGCCTGCAAGGAGCTGGGAATAGAATCCATTGGTTATTTCATGATTGGCAACTACGGCGAGAATAAAGAAACCATGAAAAAGACCATTAAGCTGGCTTGTAAATTTGATCCGGATGTCGCTCATTTTACCATTGCGGTTCCCTTGCCCGGCGCCCCCTTATTCGAGATAGTAAAAAAGGAAGGAAAACTATTAATAGACGATTGGGATTCCTATGGTTATACGCGCGGCCGGTGCTTCTTTGAAATTGGAGAATTGAAAAAAGAATTGGTAGAAAAAATGTGGAAAAGAGCTTATCGCCAGTTTTATCTGCGCCCCAAGGTGTTTATTAGATTTTTTAGCAAAAAAGCCACTTGGCTCAGTTTACCTAAATTTTTTAGAGCCAGCTTAGCTTATCTGGGTATTATGAAAAACTAGAATGAAAAAAGTAATTTTACTGCAACCAATCGTAGGATTGCTCGACAACATCAAAAGCGCACCGGGACTGCCCATATCTTTATTAACCGCGGCCAAATTTTTGGTTAATGAATTTGAAGTTAAATTAATCGACCAACGGCTGGACCAGAATTGGAAAGAAACCGTCAAGAAGGAACTAAATGATGACGTTGTGTTTGTGGGAACAACGGTAATGCTGGGACCAGAAGTAAAGTTCGCTTATGAAGCTTCCCGGTATATCAAAAGCTTAAAGGATGTTCCGGTAGTTTGGGGCGGGCCGTTTGTCAGCGTTTTGCCGGATCAAGCCTTAGCCGAAGACGGCATCGATATTATTGTAGTAGGAGATGGCGAGATAACCACTTACGAACTGGCCAAGGCGCTTCGTGATCATAAACCCTTAGAAGAAGTATCCGGCCTCATTTTCAAAAAAAACGGAAAGATTATTCGCAACCAGACTCGCCCTTTGGTTGATTTTAATAAAATGCCGGAACTGCCTTATTACCTAGTAGAGGTGCCTCGGTATCTTCCTAAAAGAGAAGGAATCCCAACCATTGATATGGAAACTTCGCGCGGCTGTCCTTTTAACTGCCATTTTTGCTACAATCCCGCCTTTAATTTAAGAAGCTGGCGATGGTATGAGCCGGATTTGGTTCTGAAGCGCATCAAAAAATTAAAAGAAGAATACGGAATTCAAGGCGTTTGGTTTGTGGACGATGAATTTTTTATTCATCCCAACCGGGCTCGTAAAATAGTCGAAGGGTTAATGGAACTGAATCTGCAGTGGGAAATTCAGGGGGCCCGCGCCGATTCCTTATTGGCTCTGAAAGACGAAGATCTGAAATTGCTGGTGAAAAGCGGATGCAAACAGATTAACATTGGCGCGGAATCGGGTTCAAATCGAATTCTCCAGATGGTTGAAAAACGGATTACCACCCAGCAGATCATTGATGTTAACCGAAGGCTAAGGGATTATGACATAATGCCTTGGTTCTATTTTATGATTGGTTTTCCTACCGAAACTCTGGCAGAACAAAAGATGACCATTGATTTGGTAATGAAAATATTAAAAGATAATCCTAGGGCAAAAATATCCGGCATTGGCTGCTTTACTCCTTATCCTGGTACGGCTTTGTTTGACGAAGCATTGAAGCTAGGATACCGCGCTCCCACCAAGCTGTTGGATTGGTCCACTTACGCGGTGGATCGGATTAATATTCCTTGGCTGACCGGTGCGGACCGCCGGCGGGTAGAAACAATCCAGTTCTCCTCCTTTTTTATTGATCAGAAGCCGGAAGACGTAGCCAGGAATTGGTGGATCAAACTGGCGGCCAAGCTTTATCGCCCCTTTGCCCGATTTCGCTTTAAGCATCACTTTTACCGTTTTCCCTTAGATGCGTATGTGGGCAATATTATCAAGAAAAAATTAGCTCAATGAAGTTTTTATTTATCCAAAAAAGTTCCTTTCCGGCCGCCGGACCAATGATTATTTCCGCCTTGCTGAAAAAAAATGGATTCGAGGTGGATTTGTTGTTAGCGGGAGAAGAAAAAAATCTCCTGCAATCCGTTCAGGCCGCTAAACCCGATCTAGTGGGTCTGCCTTGTTTTACCGGGCAGCATCATTGGGTGGTAGAAACCTGCCAGAAAATAAAAAGTAATTTTAAAGACATCAAAACTGTCTTGGGCGGTCCGCACCCCACCTATTATCCAGAAATAATCAAGGAACCCGGGGTTGATATGATTGTTCGGGGAGAGGCCGAGTTCGCTGTTTTAGAACTGCTGCAAAAACTCCAGAAACAAGAGGCCATTGACCAAGTGCCGAATGTTTGGCTGAAAAAGGAAAATGGGATTGTGCAGAACGAAATGTCCAACCTTCCTGAAGATTTAGATCAGCTGCCCTTGCCGGATCGGGAAATCTATTACAAATATGATTTCCTGCAGCGGGTGAGCGTGAAGCAATTTTTATCCGGAAGAGGATGCCCCTATCATTGCGCCTTTTGCGCCAATAACATCTTAAGAAAAATATATCAAGACAAGGGTCATTTTCTCAGGCGCCGCAGCCCTGAAGGAGTAGTGGCGGAAATAAAAGAAGTTAAGGAAAAATACGGATTAAGAACGGCGTCATTTACCGATGATGTGTTTATCACCGATCAAGGCTGGCTGAAAGAATTTTTGCCTCTTTTTAAAGAAAGGGTCGGCGTCCCCTTTATGTGTAACGTAACGGCCAATCTGGTGGAAGAAGAAACAATCAAACTGCTCAAAGAAAACGGGTGCTACGGAATATCAATGGGCGTGGAATCAGGCGACCAGAACATCCGTTTTAAAGTTATGAAGAAATACATTACGGACAGCCGAATTTTGAACGCCGGACGATTAGCCAAAAAGCACCGATTAATCCTTAAAACATATAATATTCTATGCTTGCCGGAAGAAACTATCGAAAAAGCGATTGGCACCATGGAACTAAATGCCAGAATTAAAAGTGATTTTGCCGCCTGTTCTTTGCTTCAGCCTTTTCCGGAATACGACATTACCAACTATGCCAAAGAACACCATTATCTTCCCCCGGATTATTCCGTTAAAGATGTTAAAGGGGGAATTTATCGTTCTTCTCCTATCCAGCTGCCGAATAAAAATCAATTTATAAATCTCCAAAAACTTTTTTTTGTCGGAGTAAAGCTGCCCTGGCTTATCCCCCTAATCAAAAAATTGATTAAACTCCCGCCCAATTTTGTTTTTAATCTGATGGGCCGAGCCATGTACGGAATTTTTATGAGCAAAGTGCACCGGTTAACCTTAAAAGACATGATTAATTACGCTTTGCATATTGATCCCTACGATGTGTAAATTCGAAGCACTAAATCCTAAATTCTAAACGGTCATTTAAAAAGCAAGGTTTGGAGAATTAGAATTTAGTGCTTGGAATTTGTTTAGAAATTAGACATTATCGTGCCTGAGGCAGATCAGCCTTTGGCTGAGAAATTAGGATTTCACTAAGTATGTTATTTAGAATCGCCATCATCGTCAGCCTCGTTCTCTTTATCCTATTAATTAGGTCAGTTGATGCTGGGCAAGTATGGGACGTGATTGTAGATGTCAATCCGGTTTTTATTATTATTGCCCTAGTTACTTTGCTGATGGAAATATTTCTAAAAAGCTGGCGGCTGCAGATTATGACTAAAATATTCGCTCCTTTATCTTTTGGGAACAGCCTTAAGATATTTTTAATCGGCCGCCCCTTCGGCGTGGTTACTCCCGGACAAGTAGGGGATCTAGCCCGTACCTACAACCTGGCCAAAAAAACTGGTCTAAAAAATTCTCAGAGCCTGGCTCTTTCTTTCTTAGATAAAGCCTTTGACCTGTTTTTTCTTTTAATATTGGCTGCGCTGGGTTTGGCGGGAGCTCTTTTTTTACTTAGCAACGGAACTGGGGAAATCCTTTATATTCTGGTTGTGCTAATCGTTTTAATTGCTGTTTTAGCCGCTTTTATAATCAAAAAAAACTGGATCAAATTTGTTTTAAGGCCTTTGTTTAAATTATTAGTCCCCCCTAAATTCCACGCTGGCTTAAGAGCGAGTTTTGATGATTTTTACGGAATTTTTCTGGCAATCCTCAAAAATAAAAGGGCACTGCCGATCTTTGCCATTTCCTTAATTATTTGGCCGCTGGCCAGTATTCGCGCCTACTTCTTAGCGCTGGCTCTGGGAATCTCCGTGCAATTAATCTATTTTTTGGCTTTTGTTCCCACCATCGCTTTTATTGAGATGCTTCCTATTTCCATAATGGGCATTGGCCCTCGGGAATATGCTTATATCTTGTTTTTTTCCTTAATTAAAATTGATAAGGAACAATCCCTTTCTCTTTCCCTATTGTCTTTGATTACTAATGGAATTCCGGTGGCTTTAGTGGGTTATTACTTCGTACTTAAGGAACAGTGGTCAGCAAAGAAAATTCCGAAGGATTGAGTCGCAAGACATCATACTGTACAATAGAAGTATGATAAAATCTGGAAAAAAATGGAGGATCTGGTCAGTAGATAATCTCGCTTATCTGCTGATTATTGTTTATATCATAGTCTTTATTTATCTTTCGATCGGCCGGCATAATGCCTTGAAATCGTACCAGAACGATCTGGGTGTTTACAGTCAAATTACTTGGAATAATTTGCACGGTCATTTCTTTGAATCATCGGGATCGATGTTAGCCGCCACGCTAAAAGCCGATGGCACGACTGATGAACATCATAATTACTTATCCGGCCATTTCAGTCCCATCATGTTATTATTTGTGCCATTTTATCTTATTTGGGCTGATCCCAAAATTCTGCTGATTATTCAAGCTGCGGCCGTGGGGTTGGGGGCCCTGCCGATTTATTGGTTAGCCAAGGAAAAAATCAAAGTCCCCTGGGGAGGTTTGGTATTTTTAATCAGCTTCTTGTCTTATCCCATCTTGCATAATGCCGTACTGTATGATTTTCACGAAGTGACTTTGGCGGTGCCTTTAGTTTCTTTTGCTTTATGGTGCTGGTATAAAAAGAGGACAACGGGGATGCTGATTTTTCTCGCTTTACTAATGATTGTCCAAGAGCACACTTCGCTAATTGTATTTATGTTTGGGCTGTTATTAATCCTTAAAAAACAGAATTGGAGGCTCGGATTAGGAATCTCGGCAGTTTCTTTAACCTATTTCTTTCTGGCTCTGCTCGTTTTTATTCCGGCGTTTTCCGAGAGCGGACAACCTTTTCTTATTAAAAGTGAAGTTCCCGAAGTTGTTGCGTCTACCCGATACGCTTGGCTTGGTTCTAATGTAAGTGAAATTGCCAGGAATATCATTAATAATCCCATCCTAATTATTCAGAACATGTTCGCTTTCCGGCAAGTTGATTTTTTCATTACCCTGCTTTTGCCGGTTTTTGCGCTTCCGCTATTTTCTTCCATTACTATTTTAATTTTACCCGTTCTATTTTTATATTTTTTAAGTAATTGGGCCCTAACTTATAACGTTTATTATTATCATTCTTCTTTGTTTTCGAGCATCCTTTATTTTGGAGCTATTTTTGTTTTCGTCCGTTTTTTCCGCGAATTAAAATGGCAAAAAATATTTCTAATATTTATTTTAATTTCCAGTTTAATAGTCAGTTACATTTACAGTACGTCGCCGTTCGGCCGAGACTACTCTTTTAAAGATTATCAGCCCTCTGATAATGCCAAGTATCTAAAAGAGGTGAAAAAACTGATTCCTGCTGAAGCAGCGTTGGTTGTTCAACATAATCTGGGGCCCCACTTTGCCACCAGGCGCAAGCTCTTTCATTTTCCGATGATGTTGGATAAGGCGGATTATGTACTAGTAGATGTTTATAATCCCTATGCTGATAATCCCGAATCATTTTACGGGTTTAGCAATGTTAGAGAAGTGGAATATGAAATTTGGAGGAATGCCATCTGGAATCTTTTAGATAACCAGGATTTTGGCGTGATTTATGATAAAGCAGGATGGCTGGTTTTTCAAAGAGGCGCTGATCGGAATCCCAATGCTCAAGCGCAGCAAGACTTTATTGAAGCAATTGAACGGCTTGAACCTACCATCGCCTCCGATACGCGCGGAAATTAACTGACTAAATTTATTTTCCTAAAAGTCCCGACTTAACTAGCGTTAATCAATCATGAGAGTTAATACTTTCTAGAATTGAGCCCCGTTAGAGATGAATCTCTAACGGGACGGGCTTCTAACGGGATTTATCTAAATAATATGAACGGTAAGAGGGATAATACTATATTATTGATACTAGGCCTTTTGGTTTTAATTGCCGCCATTTTTCCTATTTTTGAGAACAGGTTTATTGATACCCACGACGTGAATCTCTACCCGACTTGGCTTTATGAATTTGATCAAGGAATCAAAGCTGGTCATTTTTTGCCGCGCTGGTCCAATGATTTCTGGCTGGGATATGGCGTCCCTCTTTTTAATTTTATCCAGCCGCTCTTTTATTATCTTTCCGAATTGGCGCATCTGGTTGGATTCGGACTACTTCATTCAATTAAGTTAGTCATTGTTCTGGGATTTGGTTTAGGATTCTTGTCGATGTATTTGCTGGGAAAAGAAATCTGGAAAGATAAGCGAAGTGGTTTTATTTGCGCGGTCATTTTTACTTTTTTCCCTTATCGTCTTGGTTTGGTGTATATCCGAGGAGACTTTACTGAATTCTTGGCTACGTCCTTAATTCCTTTGGTTCTTTTTGCCTTTATGAAGCTGGGGGAAAAGAGAAATTTGGGTTTTTTCCTATTAAGTTCTTTTTCCCTTGCCTTATTACTGCTTGCTCATAATATCCAAACGGTTCTTTTTATCCCCGTTCTTTTGGTTTATCTTCTGATATTTTTTGGGAAAGAGATTAAAAAAGTTTTCTGGCCGTTTTTTTTCTCAGGAATCACCAGTCTGGGGATAGCGTCGTTTTTTATTTTACCCGCCTTCTTTGAAAAAAAATTCTTAGAGATTTCCTTAATGTATAGTGGGCAGTATGATTTCCATGCTCATTTCCTAAAGGTGATGGATCTGTTTAATTTGAAATGGGATAGCGATCATTTTTTTCAGATTGGCATTACCGGAATAGTAATTTTCTTTTTTATCATCTACGCGTTATTAAAAAAATCGTTCGGATTGCCTAAAAAGAATGTCTATTTTTTTCTCATCTTAGCGGTAATAAGCATAATCGCTTCTTTATCTGTCAGCGCTTGGTTTTGGGAAAGCATCCCTTTATTCAAATTCGTCCAATATCCTTGGCGGGCCTTAAGCTTTTTGGCTTTAGCGCTTAGCGTCTTAAGCGGGGTAATGTTTCGAACCAAAGTCATCAGCTTATTTTTCAAAAAAAAGACTCCTTGGTTTATTTCAGTGAGCACGCTTGCCATAGTGGTTATTTTAGTCAATTTGTTTTTTGCTCAACCGGCATCTTATCTTAAAATAGAATCAGACGAAGCTTATAATCCCTACAGCCAAATTTTCAGCGAGGCCAATTTGGAAACATCTTACCAGAAGAAAAAGGAACAGATGTTGCAGTTAGATAAGCTGAATATTTATACTCTGATTCCGGAATTTGTGCCGAAAGGAACCAATATTCAGCTACTTACGAATCAAGTAGCCGGTACTATGCGTGATCAGTTAAGAGCCAGAGAGGAATTCCGAATATTAAAAATTGAAGTCTTGAGCGGACAAATAGAATGGGCGGAACGGCCAGTTGATTCCTATAACTATAGTTTTGAAATAACCGCTAACGAAGAAAGCTCGATCCGGGTCAATAATTTCTGGTTTCCGGGCTGGCGCGCTTTTCTAGATGGCCAAGAAACAGAAATCAAGCATGATAATGATTTCCAAGCAATGGTTTTTGATATTCCAAACGGCAGTCATATGCTACAATTAAAATTTGGTAATACCATGATTAGAACAATAGGGGAGATAATCTCGGCTGTTTCCCTGGCCGTCTGGTTTTTACTGCTTATTATCTTTGTTTTCAGAAAAGTATTCTTTAAAAGAAATGATCAATTTAGTGCGACAACCTAATAAGAACTTCTTAAACACGGTAAATCTGTTTGTTTTATTGGGAGTTCTCATGATTCTCGTTCTTTCCGTTCGGCCCGCTTTTGATCCGGATATGGGCTGGCATTTGAAAGACGGAGAGTATCTTCTGAATTCTGGCGGCCAGGTGCCAAAAACAGATATTTATTCCTATACCATGCCGGACTTTCCGTTCATTATGCATGAATGGGTGACGGACATGGGAATGTATTCTATTTATAATCACTTTGGCCTGCCCATGCTCTCCATTATTTTTGTCTTGATTACTGCCGCCGCTTTTGTCGTATCAGCGATTGCTGTTCCGGCCAAAAGAGAATACCAGATAATTGCCGCGATAATCGGATGTATCGCTAGCCTCAATATTATCGGGGTAAGACCTCAAATGATCACTTTGCTGTTTTTAGCTCTGCTGCTTAATTTGATTTATCGTTTTCGCAAGAATCCCCAATCGAAAATTATTTATCTTTTACCCTTACTTTTCTTGGTTTGGGTTAATCTGCACGGTGGTTTTCCTTCGGGCTTAGTGGTTTTAGGATTATTTCTTTTTTTTGAGTTACTCAAAAAAATAACGGTTTATGTTTACCGGCGGATTAAGAAAAAGAATATTAATTTAAAGGAACTGGCTTGGTCCAGTTGGCGCAAAATTCTTTTTTTATCTTTTCTTTCCGGCTTGGTGACTTTAATCAATCCTTACGGCTGGCGGATTTATATTGAGGTTATCACTACCATTACGGACAGTTATTTGAAGTCCAATATTAGCGAATGGGTCCCAGTGGGAATAACCGAAGCCCACTCGGCTCGTTTTCTGACTTATTTGGGATTACTGCTTATCTTGACCTTAATTTCTATTCGGAAAGTTGATCTTACTCATCTGGGAATCAGCGCGGTATTCGCCTGGTTCGCTTTTTCCAGCTGGCGCAATGTGCCGATATTTATCGTAATTAGTATTCCTCTTTGGGTTTATATCGTACGAGGATTGGTGGGAGAAAGTTTGAGCAAGATTATTAAAAAGAAGTGGGTGGTGGCCTTATTGTTTTTTGGAGTAGCGGTTTCGATAATCCAATCCTGGCCCAGCTTAGAGACTATATTTTCCGTTAAAAAACATTACGATTTTATTATGGCGACCTATCCTAATCAAGCCGTTCAGTTCTTAAAAGCGAATCCTGTTTCCGGAAACATGTTTAATGATTACGATTGGGGCGGATTTATAATTTGGCAGTATCCGGAGCAAAAGGTGTTTGTCGATGGTCGAATGCCCTCTTGGCGCCAGAACGGAAAGCATGTTTTTAACGATCATCAAAAAATTTCCAGCGTTTCCGCCGATTTTAGAGAACTGCTTGATGAATATGATATTTCCTGGGTGTTTACGAGGAGTAACGCTCTTTTAGCCATTATTTTAGTAGGGGACGGCTGGGAAGGAGTTTACCAAGATAATAAAGCGGCTATTCTTAAAAGACCGTCGACCGAAACGCCAGAAGCAATTAATCAGTCAGAATAACGAATTTAGAGAGTTCAAATCATTAACGCAAGAAGAATGATTATTTAGTAGTTTGATGTAAGTTTATTAATACCTCCCCCGTCCGACTGCTTCGCATTCGAAGCGGGCGGGCCTAACCCCTCCTTAGTAAGGAGGGGAAATATAAGGTTTCCTCCCCTTTACAAGGGGAGGATAGGAGGGGTAAATGATATTTCTGTTAACATATTAATTGATTCTAATTTTTGCGCTGGAAGATTGAATCCAGCTTTTCATCCTTTGACTTTTGAGCCGAATTTTATTATACTTTTTTTGAAACCCATTCAATAATTTTGAACAAAAACTAATTTAATTTACAAATAAAAAAATGATTAATTGGCGGAAGTTACCCAGGGCAAACAAGCGGATTATTCTATTTGGTCTGGCTATTTTTGTTTTTTTCTTTTATTTTCCTTTAGCTAAGCCAGCCTCCGCCATAACCAATGGCCAGATCGGCATCAGGCCGGCTTATCCTGATCCGGCTGTTCCAACCTCAATCGGACGCTTTGACTACTCCCTGGCCCCTTCTGAAACCAAAGAAGACGCGGTCGAAGTGATTAATACTACTGATAACGTAGTGACCCTTAAGGTTTATTCGGTCGACGCGACCACAACTCCCGACGGCATCTTCGCCTTAGGAATGGAAGAAGTGGTGCAAGAGTTAGGTACCTGGGTCAAACTGGCCAAAAATGAAGTAACGCTTGCTCCGGAAAGTACTGAAATCGTTCCCTTTACTTTTACCGTTCCGGCTGACGCTGAGCCGGGTGATCATATGGGTGGAATCATTATTCAAGAAAAAGATCCCCCGAAAGGAGGAGGATCAATTACCGTAGTTTCTCGGGTGGGAGTTAGAATTTACGAGCGAGTACCGGGAGACATCATTAAAGGATTAGATATTACCGGTTTCAATTGGGAATTCGTGGCAGAGACGCCGGAAGAGCTAAAGAAGGTAAACTTAGGAAAACTCCAATCATTTTTAGGTTTAAGGAGAAAAGTACATTTTAGCGTTAATCTTCATAACAAAGGAACCATTCGGGAAGAATTAAAATCCAATCTGGCGGTATCAAATATGTTTGGCAAAGAAATGACGAACTTTGATACTGAAAATGGAATGATTTTCCCCAAGAAAGATGTTACCGTCAACATCAACTGGTTGAAAGAGGGATCTTTTCCTCTTTTTGGCCGCTATCGGGCCCAAGTAGCCGTGACTTATGAAAAAGATCTTCCTCCGGTTGAAGCGGAACTGGCTTTTTGGGCGATTCCGTACAGTTTGTTCGTTCTGATCGGAATATTGATTGCCCTGGGCATTTTGATCTATCTGAATCGATTGCTGATTAAGGAACTGGCTAAAAAAGAGATGGAAGTTTATATTGTCAAGCCTGGGGATAGCTTGACGTTGATCGCCCAGAATTTTGATGTTAAATGGAAAAAATTAGCCAGAGTAAACAATATTAAAAAACCCTACCATCTTAAGCCCGAAAGCTACCTCTTTATCCCGCGCGGTTCCATGATCAGTCTTTTCTTCCGGCAGCTGATGCGCAACAAAAAGAAGTTTTGGGGAGTTATAATTGCTGGTTCTGTAGTCATACTCGCTCTAGCAGGATGGATTTATTACCATAACTACTATAAACAGAAACCCAAAGCCACCGAACAGCCGAAAGAAACGATTGAATTTGAGCTTTCTGTGGAAGAAGGACGTGACCGTACCAGAAAGCAAGATTTAAGCAAAATTCAGTCCGCATTGGCGCAATTCTATCAAAAAAATCAGAAATACCCCCAAGCCCTTGAAGTTAGTAAAACAAATCAGGTAGACAATATTCTGGAACAAGAGTTAGTGCCGGCCGGCTTTATCGAAACGTTACCCAAAGATCCGCTTGATCCGACCTATTATTATGGTTATAAGAGTGACGGGCAGACCTATGAGTTGACTTCTGTCATGGAAAACGGCAACGACCCCGAAGCCACTCGTGTTGGCGATTTCTATATCTATAAAATAGTGTTTCCGAAGATATAACTGCTTATTAAAGTGAGGAGAAACTCTAATACAGTTTTAAGCAACAAGATACAAGAAACAAGATACAAACAATATCCAATAACCAATGACCAAATTACAAACATACTGAAAGAGCGGGTTTGATTATTGATTGCATCTTGTTTCTTGGTTATTATTTTTCATCATGCGGTTTTATCAAATCAATAAAAAAAGAATTCAGGAGGTTTTCACCCTCCTTTCCTTTTCGCTTTTATTAATTTCCAGTTTTGTCCCCCAGTTAATTACCGCGCCGCAAGCCAACGCGATTGTTTTTTCGTACCCTCATTTGAATTTTATAAAGCAGCAAACTGAACCGATCGCCTCTAATATTGAGGAGCAACCGGTTAAATCTTCTTCTCAAGACGTAGTTTATCCGTTTATTCAAGAAAGCCAATCGGATTTTTATTACCAGGCTGATCTAGGGTCTTTTCAAACCTGGTTTTACGACCGAGCCGAAAAAAAAGCAATAACTAGAGTGGGAATTGACGACCAGCACTATTTAGAATTTTTTCTTCCCAAAGAAAAAAATGTTCCGATCAATCTAACCGAGAAAGGCTATTCCTACCAGGTTTCCAAGGATCTGAAAATAGATTATTCCATCAAGGGCAACGAATTAAAAGAAGATATTATTATTAATCAGAAGCCGTCAGACGACAGCTTTGAATTTTCCTTTAAAGAAAAGGGAATATTTCACGCGGAAGTGGGCGGGGAGTATTATTTTTTTCAGTCGGATAGTCTAGAAAAAATATTCAAATTCCAAAAACCAACCGTAATTGATGCGGAGGGCCAAAGCGGAAATATTTCTTTAAACATTACCGATGAGAAAATTGTTTTTACAATGGATTCGGAATTCCGGAAAAACGCCCAATACCCGATTGTCATCGATCCTTACACCGTCGGTACCACCACCAGCACTAACGGATTAGGGTTAGAAAAAGACCGTTCTTTGGTCAGGAACAGCCGGGGAATTATGATTATGGTCTGGTATCAAAACGCCACGAACTATTTAGTGGGCTCGCGCTCTTTAGATGACGGCAATACCTGGCTGCAGTTAAATGCCGATTCGAGCGGTTCCACGGCCATTGGGGGCGATGCCAATTCCAACGGAGCTTATTCCGCTTTTGTGGACGGAAGTGATAATATTGATTTGGCTTATACTTCGGCGACTTGCGATACCAGCGGCTCAGATCGGTCCGCTTGTTTTAGGGTGCTGACTTTTAATAGTACCGACTTTACTTACTCGGTGGGAGCGGAGGCTACCGTTTATGCCGGTGTTGCCGCTGCTC
>PFMD01000006.1:0-16887 GCA_002784945.1 Candidatus Kerfeldbacteria bacterium CG_4_10_14_0_8_um_filter_42_10 | reverse complement strand
ATTTTCCCTCGGTAACGGAAAGCAGCAACGCCACAATTTTTGTAGAGATTGATGCTGAAGGAGCCAGTGGCGTTTATGATGCCACTCAGATTCTGTATTCTACTAACGGTACCGGCTGGAGCGCTGAAACCGCAAGAATAAACGATTCCGACGATCCGGTACTGGTTATGGAAGCCGCTACCAATGAGAGAATGTCTTTTTATGCTTATACCAGCAATAATTATCTGAAACACAACTATTATAATGGTACCGCTTGGGTCGGTGAAGTCGCCGTAAGCGATATCGGGTCTGCTTATAATTATTCCGTGGCGGTCGGCTCTGGTTTGCCTGGCGACGTGCATCTGGTTTATACTAATTCCGGCGCGGTGAATTACCGCAGTTATAACGGCACCAGCTGGAGCAATGCCACTTCGCTGGCTTCGGCTAATGCCGATGACGCAGTGATAACCTATTTAGGCTTTGGTAGACTAATTGTTTTTGCGGCCATAACTGAAGGAAACGTAGAAAGAATTCAGTATAAACGCTATAACGGTACCAGTTGGGATTCTAATTGGACTTACGTTTCGGGCGTGGTCACTGCTTTCGACAGCGTCCAGGTTTATTCCACCGGAGAATCCAATTATATCATTGAAACGACTGACGCTGGAGATTACGGCGAAGGTGATGTCTCTTTTTTGGCTTATGCCTTGAACGATTACCTTTATATCGGCTCTGATTCCAAATTTGAATCGGCTTCATTTTTTTTAAGCACTAATTCTTCCACTGACCTTACTCCCGACTGGGAATATTACGGTTCTAATACAGCCAACTGGGCCGATCTTACGGAAACCGATAATACTGCCGGTTTTACCGCCAGCGGAAGCGTGACTTGGAGTAATCCGGCAGATTGGACCCAAAATGAGGTAAACGGCGTAACTAAATATTGGGCAAGGGTATCAGGCGGATCCTCGCCTATGACGCCGCCCGTGGCCAGCTATATCCTGCCGGCGCAATCCACGTTATCTTCCGCCGCTCCCGAAAGAATGGTAGAAATTTCTACCTTTGAGCAGACCAGTCAGAAAGGTTTTGGCGATAGCGTGAATGATTATATATTTGACTTAGAAGTCTTTGACAGTTACTTGTACGCTGTAACCGGCAAACCGTCAGGAGGGGCGGAGCTGTGGCGGACTAATAGCGGGCTTACCTGGAGTCAGGTGAGCACTGACGGCCTGGGTGACAGCAATAATGTTTATTTTGCTTCCCTAACGACCGCCGGCGAGTACCTTTATATTGGAACCAGAAACGGCAATACCGGCGCGGAGATGTGGCGTTCTACCAACGGAACCGGATTTGCTCAAGTGAATAATGACGGTTTTGGCGATTCAAACAATATAGCAATTGAAAAAACAACGGTGTTTAAAGATTATTTATTTGCCAGCACCTATAATTCCAACACCGGAACCGAAATATGGCGCTGCGATGTTACCAATTGCGATGCGCAAGCCGATTGGTCCCAAGTGAACAGCGATGCCTTTGGCGATAGCATTAACATTGAATCGCTAGTTCTTACCGAAGTGGATGATGGCACTAATAAATGGCTTTACGCTGCTACCGGCAGAAGCAACACCTCGGGATCGGAAATTTGGCGCTGTTCCGATTCCAGCGATTGTAATACCAGTGGCGACTGGTCGGCGGTGATTCAAGATGCCAACGGCGGTTTTGGCGATGCCAATAATACCATTATTAGGTCAGCGGAAATTTTTAACGGTTATCTTTATTTAGGCACTAATAACTCTTCTACCGGTACCGAGGTCTGGCGCTGCGATGTTACTAATTGTGATGGCTCGGCTGATTTTTCCCAAATAAACTCTGATGGTTTTGGTAGTGCTAATACCACTACGACTTTGGATTTAAAAAGTTATTACGGGCAATACCTGTATGCCGGCACTCAGAATACTAATACCGGCGCGCCTTTATTTGCATGTCCCCTCAGTTCCGGTTGTAATGCTTCTGGAGACTGGACAAGAATTAATGCCGTGGGCTTTGGAGCAACCAGAAATCAAGGTATTGAATCATTTCAAATATACAAAGACTATATGTATATGGGCGTGGATGATCTTATTACTGGTCCAGCCGTCATTAGGGATTTCTATAACCGTGCGCCGGTAGGCTGGACCGACGGCGCCTCCAGCCCTTATAACGTAAAATACGACGAGGTCCGCTACCGCCCCAACCAAGATAACTGGCGCTGGTACGATGACCAAGCCGAAAGCGATCCTTCCATCGACTTTGCCGCCGAGAATACCGTAGCGAGCGGAGTGCACAAAATGAATGCTATCCGCCTGCGCGTTACTTTAAGAGAAGACGGCCATTTCAGCGGAACTGATATCAGGATGAAGCTGCAGTACTCCACCAGCAACTCGCAATTTTTTGACGTGGGACCTTCTTATAGCACTTATGCTCCTTGGCGTTATTTTGATGGCGGCGGCAGTGATGACGGAACCATCAGCACCCGTCGATTAACCGATTCCGATGCTAACGGTCCTTACGTTGAAGAATTAGTGCGCACCTCTACTTTCGACCAGGGAGCGAACGATTGGACCGAATGGGATTTTTCCATTGAAAACTACAATGCCACGGCAAACACCACCTACTATTTCAGAGCGGTTTGGGAAGAATCTAACGAAGCGGTAATCCTCTCTTCCGGCAAAATTAGCCCCTCTTTAACCACCACTACCGCTTACACTTTGTCTTTAGACACGCCTGCTTCCGTCACCTTAACCGGTTACACTCTAGGTGCGGGAAACGGCATTAGCACTACTACTTTTTCCGAAGCGGAAAAGATAACCATGAGAGACTATACCGGTAGCGGCAACGGCTGGACAGTTACAGCTCTCAGCACTAATTTAACCAGCGGCGGCGATACGCTTGTAGCCGGTAGCATTACTTGGACCACGGGAACGATTACCCCTTTGCTGGCGGCCTCTTTGACCGGCGTAAGCGCTGGTGCTGGCGGTACGATGGATCCCACGACGCCAGTGACCGTGGCGACGGCCACGGCGGGGAACGGCGCCGGCGGTTACACTATTAAGCCGACTATAGAGGTTAAGGATTTGGATAACAAAAATGCCGGCAATTATTCAGGCACGTTCACTTTAACGATACAGTAAATTAGCTTGTAGGTCGTAGCTTGTAGGAAGTTAGGAGGTTAGTAGGCGAAGCGCTCGCCTCGATTCGTTCGTCGAAGCGGGCCGGCGTTTCGTTTGCTGGGAGACGAATTTCGCCAAATTGCCGCGAGCCATAAATTACGTGCTTCATGCCGTTACTCTTACCCCTTGATTTAGTGCTCGTGTTATGCTAAAATAGGTCTAATTGTTGTGATTTTTGTTAGTTTACCGCAGTGCCTGCAATGACTCTAAGTATAAATTCAGAACATAATCTGGGTCGCATAGCTCAGTTGGTTAGAGCGTTGCATTCACATTGCAAAGGCCCCTGGTTCGAGTCCAGGTGCGACCACCATTCGACTCATCCCGCTAAAGCGGGATTCGCTCATAGTCTTCGTCCCGCTCAGCGGGACTACGACCATTCTCTGATCTAAGTAAATGAGTCGAATGCCTCGAGCAAAATCGAGAGACATTAGAAATTAATACCTAATAAATATTCATGCCTAAAAAACAAAAAGAAGAAAAAGAAATAGCCGATGCGCTGGAAGAATTGAATCGAGATAAAGCTCATCCGGACTCATTTTGGAAAGCGGCTGGACTTTTTATTTTGGAAGTCAGCAAAGTAATAATCATATCCTTGGCGATTATTATTCCGATCCGTTATTATCTCATTCAGCCTTTTTATGTTAAAGGCGCCTCCATGGAACCGACTTTCCATGACTATGAATACTTAATTATCAACGAAATCAGCTACCGGTTCAGCCCGCCCCAAAGAGGCGATATTGTCGTACTGAAGGATCCTCGTAATGCCTCGCAATTCCTAATCAAGCGGCTCATCGGACTACCTAATGAGACGGTGATTATCAGTAACGGCAAAATCGAAATTAAAAGTAATCAATATCCTAATGGAGTGGAGCTGGACGAAAGTAGTTATTTAGACTCGACCATCTACACTCAGGGGCATGAAAATATTGATTTAAGCAGCAATGAATTTTATGTTTTAGGAGACAATCGAAATTCTAGCCTTGATTCTCGAATTATCGGACCAATTAAAAAAAGCAATATAGTGGGTAAAGCCTGGATCAGAGCGTGGCCATTTAAAAAATTCAAATATTTTGAGATACCAAAGTACGGTCTGAATAACGTTGAATGAAGAATGGCCGGTTCATAATTTCTAATATCTAATTAAATCCCAATGTCTAATTTGACGCCAGATTAATGGCAGGAATCAGTAATTAGTAATTGGTCATTAGACATTTATTAGTAATTATCGTGCCATGAGCCAAAGGCCATCGGCCTATGGCCGAGAGGCAGATCAGCCTCGGGCTGAGAAATTAGTAATTCGTAATTAACAATTAGTAATTTATCATAAATAGATGCCTAGAAAAAAAACAATCAAAACAGTCGTTTCTCCCAAAAAAACCGAAGAAAAACCCAAAAAGCCAATCCAGCTTTTAAGAGGAATGAAGGATACCTTGCCAGAAATCCAGGATGTTTGGGATTATGTCAGAAACGAGGTGGAAGGTTTAGCTCAAGACTACAGTTATTCCAGAATAGACACTCCCGTTCTAGAAGAAACCAATCTTTTTACCCGATCGGTGGGCGAGAATACCGATATAGTGGAAAAAGAAATGTTTTCCTTCATTGACAAGGGGGGTGACCATGTTTCTTTAAGACCCGAAGGAACGGCGGGTATCGCCCGAGCCTATATCGAACACGGAATGCTTAATCAGCCACAGCCCGTAAGGCTTTATTACTGGGGTCCCTTTTTTCGTTATGACCGCCCCCAAGCCGGACGCTACCGCCAGTTCCACCAGTTCGGTTTTGAAGCGATTGGCGATGCTCAGCCGATTATTGATGCCCAACTAATCGTAATGTGTTTTAGTCTTTACCGAAAAATCGGATTGCCGGTGATAATTCAAATTAACAGCGTGGGCTGCAAGAATTGTCGTAAAGAATACGAACAATTACTGATTGACTATCTGACCCCGCGTAAAAAGTTTTTATGCGAAGACTGTAAAAGGAGAATGCAGAAAAACAGTTTAAGAATACTGGACTGTAAAAATCCGGAATGCCGTGAGTTGATCCAAGACGCTCCCCAACTGGTGGATCATTTAGACGAAGAATGTAAAAATCATTTTGTTAAAGTATTGGAATATCTCGATGAAACCGAAGTGGCCTATAATCTTAATCCCTACTTAGTGCGCGGGTTAGATTACTATACTAAAACCACCTTCGAAATTTATTTGGAAGGAAAAGAAAATGACTCGCAGGCTGTTTTAGGCGGAGGAGGGCGTTACGATGACTTAATTGAACTTTTAGGCGGGAGGCCGACGCCGGCCTGCGGTTTTGCCAGCGGAATCGAGCGTTTAGCGCTTAGCATCAGGGAAAAAGAAATTATTGTACCAACTGCTCCTAAGCCGGATGTGTTTATTGCCCAATTGGGGGAGAGTGCCAAGAAGAAAGCCTTAAAACTGGTAGAAGAATTGAGACAGAAAAAAATGAAGGTATCCTGTAATTTTTCTAAAGACGGTTTGAAAAATCAATTGTCTCTGGCCAGCAGATTGGGAGTAAAGTTTTCATTGATTTTGGGGCAAAAAGAAATTCTAGACCGGACTGTATTAATAAGAGATATGGAAAGCGGATCGCAAGAAGTGGTTGATTTCAATCGAGTTTACGACGAACTGAAGAAAAAAATCGAGAAAATCCAACCAATTATTCAGAACAATCACAGAATAGGAGGTTAGAAAATAAAAGTTATATTGCTATATTGCTGAATTGTTAATTTTAATAATAGTCAAAGAAACAATATAGCAATATAACAATATAGCAATATAATTTTATGAACTGCATTTTTTGTTCTATTGCTAAAAAGAAGGCTTCGGCCGAAATTGTTTATGAAGACGATCAGCTGGTTGCCTTTAAAGATATCAATCCCAAAGCGCCAGTCCATATTTTGATTATTCCCAAAGAACATATCGCCTCGGTTAATGATTTGACTGAAATTAACGAGCCATTGTTAGGTCAAATGATAATCAGAGCGAAGGCATTAGCTGTAAAATCAAAAATAGCGCGGTCAGGCTATAAATTAGTCCTCAATTGTGGCCGAGACGCCGGACAATTAGTGGACCATCTTCATCTGCATCTTTTAGGGGGCGGTCCCTTGGACGGAATTGCCTAGAAGGCGAAGATACGTATCTTCGCCTTCTAATAAGTTTGACAGAGGTTAACCATAATGTTATATTAAATTATGAATAAAACTATTAAAATTTACCTTAAAGGGGGTGAAAAATTGTGGTCGAGGTCAGAAAGAAAGATGGGGAATCAATCGAGAGTCTAATTCGTCGTTTTTCCAAAAGAGTCCAACAAAGCGGTGTCTTAATCAGGGCAAAAAAAAGCCGTTTTAAAGAAAGTGAAAAGAACCGAAGGGAACAGAGAGACGATGCCATTCGGCGTCAAAAAATCCGAGAAAAAAAGGAATATCTCAGAAAAATAGGCAAATTGGATGACTTCGAGAACGCCAGGTTTAAAACATCACGCGGTAGGCCAAACCGATAAAAAGCGAACTAAGCATGCCTTTCGGTTAAAGGATTTCATTTAAGTATCGAAATCTAGTGCTACATTCATGGGTTTAAAGACTAGGCTGGAGCAAAACTTAAAAGACGCGATTAAAGGGAAGAACCCAACCATGTTGGGTACCGTTAGGTTAGTAATGGCCGAAATAAAGAAAGAAGAAATTGCCCAAAAGCGGGAACTTAAGGAAGAAGAAATCCAAATCTTAATCCAAAGAGAAATTAAGAAACGCCGCGATGCCTTTGAGGCTTATCAAAAAGGCGGAAGGGCGGAGCTGGCCCAAAAAGAAGAAGCGGAAGCAAAGATCCTGCAAGAATACCTGCCCGAGCCTTTATCAGAAGAGGAATTAGTAAAAATAATCCAAGCGGCTATCAAAGAAACCGGAGCAGAATCGGTTAAAGAGATGGGTAAGGTGATGAGCTTAGTTATGGCTAAGGCAAAAGGAAAAGCTGACGGCAAGTTGGTGAATGAAAAAGTGCGCCAGCTGCTTTCCTAAACATTCACAAATAAGAACAAAAATCATTTTCCGGGTATGAAAAAATCAAGGAGGAAAAATTTTAAATTAAAAGCAAGTTTTATTCTAGGAATATTAGTCGGTATGTTTCTAGTTTATTTAGCGACCAACTCAGTTGGTTTTTTTGTTCCACAAAAGGCTTCGGCGGTTTCGTTTGATTATGGATTAGGCTCTTCCTTAGGCTTGGGCACCGCCGATCTGCTAGACACAGTGATTAGCGTGCTGCAGTGGATTTTAGGCCTTTTGGGATTAGTGGCGGTAATTATTGTCCTATACGGCGGTTTCGTTTGGATGACTGCCGGCGGTAATCAGGAAAAAATCAAAAAAGCCAAAAAGATTTTAATGAACGCCTTAATCGGACTGGCGATTATTCTACTTTCTTGGGCGATTGTCTATTTTGTGATGGGAATTATCAATAATTCTACTAATCCTAGCCCAGCAAGTTGCGGCAGTGGACCGCCTTGCACCTCGCCGGAAATTTGCTGTCCGGGCTATGATTATTGCGATCTCCCGGCTAATTGCCCCGTTGGCCCCGGATTCACTCCCGAATTTATCATTCGCTCTTTTGCTACCGCCTGCGAAGATTCTTTGGCACCGCATGAAGATGTCTTTTTATGCAGTTCAATCGCCATTAATTTTAATAACGTAATTCAAATTCCCACCGTTGAAAATGCCGTCAATGCCGGTGATCTTATTATTGAAAAATGTGATGATGGAGCCGCTTGTACCACTACTTCTGCCCCGGCTCCATTACTTGATCCGCAAGTGTGGTCTGGCTCTACCCCTCAAGGTGTAAATAGCGAATGGGTGGCGGCCAGCAAATCAATCGTCTTTTATCATATCCCCTACCTTTTTGAAGCTTTTACTTATTATCGAGTAACGATTACCGAGGAAATAACCGATACGGACGGCCGAGAAATTACCAAATGCGAAAAAGAAGGCGGAACCCCCATTCCCGGTTGTGTTCTTAATAGCGGCAAATGGACCTGGATCTTCCAGACTAACGATGAAGTGGATACTGTTCCGCCGGAAATAGTTCAAGCTTCTCCGGAATTTGATACCACTAAAACTCCGCCGCAGTATCCCAACCGCAATGTCAGCATGGCGCCGATTATTTGGGCCAACTTCAGCGAGATGATCGATCCGATCACCGTTACCGAAGCCAACATCACCGTTTCTCCCATCGATATTAATAGCGGTCCGACATTTGATCCTAATACCGGCCAAGGCGGAACTTTATTGGGATCCCTGAATCCGGATCAGTATAACGTTTACATTAACGGCAATGGCAATGGATTCCAATGGCAGTTGGAAAATAATCCGAGCATCTGGCCGCAGCCGAACTATTTGAATGCCTACAGCTGGTACGAGATTAATGTGGATAATATAAGGGATCTTTGCGCCAATGAAATGACGCCGGCGCCCACTACTTGGCGATTCCAGACCAACGGTACTTTTCCGGGAGTAAACTTTGTTTATCCGCCTGACGGCTATCAATTCTCCTGTCCGGATACCGAAGTGTTCGCCCAGTTTAATACCACCATGTATGACATTGCCACCGGTTCCTGCGGAGTGGCCCCTTCGGGTGGGGGATTCGTTACCGGCGGCACTTTGTCTAATGGTGCGGGCAGGGTACTTGGGGTAGAAGACAATTACCCCGGCTCGCCAGCCGATCCAAACTATTACTGCAAAAAATACAGCTGGGTGCCCATTACCAACAGCCTTCCCACTGATTCTGATCATGCCGCCCACATTAATACCAGAATGGTGATTGACGCGGAACAAAATCTTTTAGAAGCTGACTGGGGTTTTCATGTTACCCAGCCCGGTTCCTGCGCTAACCCGCCTTATATTACTAATTTAAGCCCCAGTTATGGCCCGGTGGGGCAATGCCTTAGCGTTCAAGGGAACTATTTTGGAACTGGAGGGGATCCTCAAGACCGGGTAGAACTGGGTGGCATCCAGACTCCGGTCAATGCTGGCGCTTGGACCGACCATAATATTGCTACTGTAGTTCCGGCCGGCACGCCCCAGGGCGTCCAAAATACCAAGGTATTCGTTTATCATCCGGCGCCAATCAATCAGGTGTTGGAAAGCAATGAATTTCCTTTTCAAGTTGATCCGGGAACTTTTGACGGGCCCTGCATTGACTACATCAGCCCGACTTCGGGAACGTCCGGCACTGGCGTAACGATTGTGGGCACTAATTTTAATCCTGCCAGCTCTACTAAAGAAGTTTGGTTCACTTACGGCGCTTATTCCGCCGGGTACAACGGTTGGGGCGAGACCCAAATAACCTCTACTGTTCCTAGCGGCGCGGGCGATGGTGATGTCACGGTTCAAAATGACGGCGGGATCAGCAACGGCGTTTACTTTGACGTTATTCCCACTTATCCGGGTACTCCTACCGTAGTCCAAAATTCTTTTTGTGATTATGAGCCTCCGCCTCCGGATGATGTTTACGCTTCGCCCACTCCTTGGTTAAACCAAAACAACATCTGTTTTAATACAGTTGTGTCTGCTCGGTTTAATATTGATCCCGGGCTAAACTCAATGGATTCTGGTACTTTCAATAATACTAATATCTATTTAGACAAATGCACCGACGGAGAGCCCTGCACTACCACTAGCCGCGTTACACCAGTAACAATCACATCACATCGCTATCTTGATCCTAACGATATGTTTAAGTTAACGCCGAGCAATGATCTTGAGCAGAGTACTTGGTATAAAGCGACCATTACTACCGGCGTAAAGAGTGCCGCGGGAATGCCCTTGGCGCAAGATTACATTTGGAAGTTCAGAACTAAAGATGATCCCGGCAATTGCCCTCTTTCGGGAGTAGGGATAGCACCCCCTTCTGCCACCATTAATTGGGACGGCACTATAGACTATGATTCCGACCCAATTGGCCCCAACTGCCAAATTCTCAATCCGGGAAGTTATACCTGGAGCTGGAATTCCACTTATGTTAATCGGGCTTATATCGTTGGTAATCCTACCGGTGAAACAGCCACGGCTCGTTCTGCTAATAACCAAGAAGGGCCTACTTGGATTCAGGCCACCACCGAAGGAATAACCGGACAAGCTTTATTAAACGTCGATTTCGGGGGCTGTCAGACTGATCCCTCTATTTGTACTGATTCCACCCGCGGAGGTTGCCCGGGCAGCGTCTGTAATGCTAGCGGCGAATGCACCCCGGTTATTGATGATATTTCGCCAGCGGTGTGTAAGGGAGCAGGATGTCCTATAGGACAATATATTACCGTAAGCGGATGTTGGTTCGGTCCTTATACTTCCGGGGTAAGCCAGGTGGATTTTCTTGGAGGTAATCCGCCCACCACTACTGAAACGGCCAAATGGCCCGAAGCCTGCGGACCTCCTGGCAGCACTTGGGGAAGTAACGAGATAATTATTGAGGTGCCGGAAGATGAAACGTCCCAAACTTCAGATGACGCGGAAACTGGTCCAATGAAAGTAAGCGTTCAGGGGAACAGCGGTGTTTATTACGATACTACTGCTAACATTGATCCCGGGTCAGTATTTGATTACGTGCATGCCGATGGGGTGGCAGTAAACCTTTGTCCCTTTAATCCTAACTGGGGCTATAACAATGATTCTTTTATTGCAATCGGAGAAGGTTTTGATAATGGAACGAACGATAGCATTAGTTTTTATGATGGAGCCGGAAGAGTGAATGCTATTATACTCCCTGGTAATTGGACCAATACTCAAATTGACAGTACTGTTCCTACTCAGGCAATCACTAGTACTCCTCCTATTAATGGCGTTGAGGTAAGGACTGATCGAAGCCCTCTTCCCAGCAATCAGGTGCTGTTTACTGTTAGATGTGATGATGATACCCAATGCGCTGCCACCCATTGCTGTTACAATAATGAATGTAAAGAAGCCGCTTATTGCAGCACCGGCGGGCCGGGTGATCTTTGCCAAATACCTTCTAACGATAATTGTCTGATTGGACCTAGTGGTTGGCCATCTAGCTATAATTGCATCAGTGATACCGGTGATATTGAAGGCACTCCTCCGCCGCCACCGGCATTTCCCGATCCGTCATTTGGCGATGATTGCCGAGTCTGTTGTGAACCGGGGCAAACGTATAATAATTTAATCTGTACGGCAGATATAGACGATTGCAGTGGAAGCGAAAGAGGTCTTTACTGCGGATGCACCACTGATCCGGAATGCGGCGATCCCAATAATATCGGTTGCGGCACCACTACCCCGCGTTGCTGCTATGAGCGGCCTAACGTTGAAAACACTGAACCGGCTAATAATGAAACGGGGGTTTGTATTAATTCGGCCATTGTAGTTGAGTTTGACCGTCTGATGAATCCCGCAAGCATTAATACGGGAACTTTTGCCGTGGAAAGGGGAAGTTGGGGATCAGGATATGGTTTAATAGGAAACGTTTCTGTGTATAATCAAAACGGCAAAACATCCGCCTCTTTCCTTCCCGATACTAATTTTCAACCGTATGAGGTTTATTCCGTTGAAGTCAAAGGCGATCCTGATTTGAATGATGGAAATCCCGTGGGAGTGTTAAGCAGCTATTTAGTCGGCATGAATGGGCCTGACGTCAACAACAGTTATCGCTTCCAATTTTCTACCAGTGACGAATTATGCACGATTGACCATGTGGAAGTTTGGATGATCCCTCCGACATTGGGAGCAGAGCGATATAGCGATTTGTTTGTATGTACCGGTGATGCCTGCGATGGCGACCAGGATCCCGCGCCATTGAATCAACATCAGTATTGGGCGCTGGCAATGGATGATAGCGGGACAATGTTAAGCGGAGTAACTTATACCTGGAGCGATCCGTTTATCGGTGGGATTATTGATGTGATAACTCCCGATAGCCAATTCAGCGATGTTACCGCCCTGGGGCCAAATGGCCAAGCGAATATCCAGATAACGGCGGATGCCGGTGAACAAGGCCAGGCCTCCACTAATGTGATAACGACCGTTGATGTCTGCCAAACTCCCTGGCCCGCTAATGAACCTTATGTGTATCCTGATGCTGCTATTCCGACTCCTCCGGGCGAACCGACTAATTTTGAAACGCGCTATTGCCGAGATAGCGGCCTGCCCGGCATTGCTACTCCAATAATATTCCAGAACCCGTCTTATACCTATAACAATGGAACGGATGAAATGATTCGGGAAATTTTCTTTAATCCTGATGATGGCTCGGGCGATGTAATCGGAATCAGGGTAATGGAAAACGAAGGATTTTTATCGGCTCGCGCTTGGTTTGACAATACTTTTCCGGATGACGCTGCTGCCGGAGGATCAACAGTAGTGGTAGACGGCTACCAAGCTTTAAAGGTTGGCCGCACTACTTATGTGGCTGCTACTAATCTGGTCGGAACCACTCTTTACCCGAATATTTACTTAATTTCGTACAATGATAATGCCGAGAGTAGTACCGTGGATATCTATAACCAAATGATTGAAAATTGGTTCTTCAATGCGCATCCGACTTCCATGTTCTGGGATTGTACCGCTGCCCCGCCGGATATTAACAAACAGTGCATTATTCGGGATACCAAAAGGGTTACCGAATTGGGAGAAGTCGGCCTTTCTTTGCTTAATTATGAAGACGAACACGGCAATTTTCCGATTCTTTCCTCCGGTACTTACTTAAACGGCCTAAGCACCAGTAAATGGCCTTCTTGGGTTTCCGCGTTGGGCAATGAATTAGGCACTACTCTTCCCACTGATCCAAAAAATGTTTTTGATCCTCTTACCAGCTGTCCGGTTCCGCCCTACGATGCCGCCGGCACCTGTTGGAATGATTCGGCAAAAGTGTATACTTGCCCCAATAATTCTCATATTTATCAATACCATGCTTCCAGTAATGGCGCCAATTCAGAGCTATATGCTCGTTTGGAATACCAAGGAACCGGAAACTGGGCCAATTATACCGGCACGCCTAATCCCTGTTCCGGTTATAGCGGTTCAGCTTGCAGTGCCTGTTTCAATTACATCATTAATAGCGCTGACGATTTCGGTATTAATTACAATCAATCATCTAATAATTAAATTAAGTAAAAATGCCCGAATCAATCCCGCCATCTAATATTCCGAACAATCGCCCGCCGGAGGATATTTTTAAAGATACCGATCAATCTCCTTTCGCCTCTCCTCCTCAACCAAATATGACTCCGCCTCCTAACCAGCCAGCGGGAATGGCGTCGGTACCGCCTGCTCCATCAGTGAGGCCGGCAGAAATTCCTAGTCCTAAGGGAGGTAGAACAATGCTGATAGCGGGAATTGTGGTAATCGCGCTGGTAATATTAGGAGGAGGAGCATTTGCTTATTACTTAGTGACAAAAGACAGTGATAAGACTAATACAAATACTAATAGCAACGCTGTTGTGAATACTAATCAATCGGCTAACACCAACCAGGCGGTAAATACCAATATTGCCAATACCAATGTCAGTCAAAATACCAATCAGCCAGCGGATAGCGATGGCGACGGACTTGCTGATACCGAAGAAGAAGCACTGGGCACCAATTCCAAAAAATCCGATACCGACGGCGACGAATTGTTCGATTTAGAAGAAGTCCGGGTTTACAAAACCAACCCTACTAAAGCGGATACCGATGGTGATGGCTATCTAGATGGAGCGGAAGTGAAAGAAGGATACGATCCCAACGGCCCCGGAAAATTAAGAGATATTGGAGAAGAAATTAATAAATTAGAATAAAAAAATGTTTGAAGCAGACGACCGATCAAAAGAAAATATTTATCCCGAAGGATTAAGCTCATCCGCAGATCCGGCGGATTCCGATAGTTCGGAAGAAACGAAAAGCGAAGATTCTTCCCTGAGTTTAGAAGATAATGCTGATCCGGAAAACATCCACGCCATGCCTCATAAATTCCATAAAGGTCAAGGCAATAAAAGTGGAAAAAACAAGCTTCTGATGATAGCTATAGTGGTTGGTGCCGTAATAATATTGGGAGTTTTAGCCGCTTTTCTTTTTAAGAAGATAATGAATCCCCAAACTAATGACAATCAAAATATTAATGTCTTGAACAATAATCAGAATGTCAGCACCGCTAACCAAAACGGAAACGCCAATTTAAACGATAACTCCAATCAAAACGCTAATCAGAATCTGAACGCCAACCAAAACGGAAACGCCAATTTAAACGATAACTCCAATCAAAACGCTAATCAGAATGCTAATCTTAATGCCAATACTAATTCCAGCACTAATTTCAATACCAATTCCGCCATACCAAGCAGTACCGACGGTGACCGAGACAGTTTAACGGATAAAGAAGAAGAAGAATTCGGCACTGATGCCCAAAAACCAGACTCAGACAGCGACGGCTATTCTGATGGATTAGAGCTAGTATCCGGCTATAATCCTTTGGGAAACGGCATGTTGACCAATTCCAATGCCATTAAGATTTACACTAATAATGACTACAACTATACCATTCTCTATCCTCAAAATTGGCTGTCCCAAGCCACTAACAACAATAATAAAGAAATTCTTTTTACCGCTGATACCGCCGAGTTTGTAGAGGTCTTAGTGGTGCTAAATCCGACCGCATTAACGGCGGCAGAATGGTATTTAGCTCAATTTCCTCAATTGGACAGCCAGGATCTAACGACTGTGACTAACTGGGAGAGTACCAGTGGAATCATAACTCCGGATGGCAATACAGTGTATTATGGTTCAGGCGACTACCTGTTCGGAATTACTTACAATACCGGAACGAGAACCGAGGCTAACTTCCGAAAAGCATTTGAAATGATGTACAAAAGTTTTAAAATCTTGCCCGCCGGAAACTCTAATTCCAACCTGAATCAAAATTCCAATTACAATCAAAATACAAACCAGAACTCTAATTCCAATCTCAATAGCAACAGCAATCAGAATACTAATTTGAATTCGAACAGCAATACTAACGGTAATACCAACAGTAATAGTAATTCAAATTCAAATTCGAACAGCAATACTAACGGCCCCGCCTCCTCTTAAATAACAGATTATGATTCAGGTGGAGCTTTATAAGGAAACAAGCTGTCCGATCCGAGCAGAAGCTATTAAAAAGGTGGTTCGCACTGTTCTTAAAATACTTAATAAAAAAAATCATCTTTCTCTTTCGGTGGCGGTAGTAAAAAACAGCACCAGTCGAACGCTCAATAGAATCTGGCGGGGGATTGATCGTCCCACTTCCGTTCTTTCTTTTTCCGTTCGGCCTTCTTCTGAATCCAGTCAAAAAGGAAAGAAAGAATTATTCATTTTACCCCCGAGAGAAAAAAATTTTGTCGGAGAAATTATCATTGCTGATTCAGTAGTCAAAAAAGAAGCCCAGCAGAATAATTACTCCTATCCGGAAGAATTCAACTATTTATTTGTTCACGGTTTTTTGCATTTGTTGGGATACCAGCATGATAATTATAGTTCCAGGAAAAATATGGAAAAACAAGAGAAGCGTATATTGCAAAAGTTAAAAATAAAAAGATGCCTTTAATAAACTGGAAGACTTTAAGAAAAAGTTTTTGTTATGCCGGCTGCGGAATGCGCTACGCTTTTAAGAACGAACAGAGTTTCCGCTTTCAGGTATTCGCCAGCGTTATCGTGTTGATTCTAATGTTTCTTTTTCCGCTTTCCGCCTGGGAACGCATCGTTGTTATCCTGCTAATATTTATGGTATTGATTCTGGAATTGATCAATACCACATTTGAGAAGATAGTCGACATTCTAAAGCCCCGGGTTCATTTTTATGCCGAAGTAATCAAAGACCTGATGGCGGCGGTAGTGTTAATTGCATCTGTCGGCGCCCTGGTGATTGGGCTTTATATCTTTTTACCCCATTTTTTCTAGTGACTAGCTGGATTCAAGTCCCTTACGCAAAATTAGAATTATTCTAAATACAAGGGTGGTACTCTGATCAACCCCTCCTCTCCTCCCCTTGGTAAGCCTGCCTGCGCGAAGCCGGGGCTTCGCTTCGGCGAAGGCAGGGGGGGAAACCTTATACTTCCCCTCCTTGCTAAGGAGGGGTTAGGGGAGGTCCAATAAACTTATGCCAAGCCACCAAATAATCCCTTTTATTGCGCTAGTGGTTTGAACCCCGCTCTAACTCGATTTGCAGTATTTTACTATTATAGGTATAATAAAAAATAAACAGTTACAGTCCTGAACCCCGTTAGAAATTCGGGGAATAAGGTTTAATATTTATACTTTTTTACTCCACTAAACTTATTATTTTGTAGAATCCACGTTGTGTAAATTTCTAACGGGGTGAATACAAAATTTATTCAATCTTAATTAGTAGCAAAAATATAAAATGGTTCAAGAGCAAATAGTAACTGGTCTCGATGTAGGCTCCAATATGGTTCGGGTAGTGGTAGGACAAAAAACCGAGCATGACGAAAAAGTACATATTTTAGGAATCGCCGAATCTCCTTCAGAAGGAATCAGCAAAGGAGTGATTAACAGCATCGAGGATGCCGTTTCTAGCATATCTTCTTGTCTAGAAAAAGCAGAACGGATGACCGGCATTCCCATTGAACATGCCTTTGTGGGAATCAGCGGATCGCATATCATTTCTCAAGATAGTCATGGGGTTGTCGCGGTGGCAAAGGCCGATGGGGAAATAAGGGAAGA
>PFMD01000064.1 GCA_002784945.1 Candidatus Kerfeldbacteria bacterium CG_4_10_14_0_8_um_filter_42_10 | reverse complement strand
TCAGCGAAAAGACCGCTTTTCTCCGGTTTCTGGGTGCGGTAATTAATCGTCTCGGGCTTGGTTACCTCTCCGTGCGACCAGTTATGGATCTCGTTCGGCGAAGCTAGCTTAAGACGAATTGCTTCGAAAATAAGAGGTGTATCTTGATCTAATGCCATTGAATTAGTTCGGCTAATTGATAATTCAAACGTTGGAAATTATTAAATAAACGGCAAGGGCTGAGGCTCACATCGAAGGTTATGCCACTATATTTACTTATCCTTCACTTCTTTGCTTTCTTTGTCTTCTTTTTTGTGAATCGCTTTTTTCTTTTCTACTGTAGGCGGTTCTTCTTTTATTTCTGTTTCCTTTTCTTCTTTACCGCTTTCTTCTAATAAATCCACATTAAGGCAAAGGCCTTTCAACTCTCGGACCAAAACATTAAAGGACTCAGGCACATTCAGTTTTCTGATCGGTTCTCCTTTAATTACCGCCTCATACGCTTTAGAGCGTCCGGGAACGTCATCCGACTTAATGGTCAGCATCTCTTGCAGAGTGTGCGCGGCGCCATAAGCCTCTAAGGCCCATACTTCCATTTCTCCAAAGCGCTGTCCGCCAAACTGGGCTTTTCCGCCCAGAGGCTGCTGAGTAACTAAAGAATAAGGCCCAATGGAACGCTGGTGGATTTTATCTTCCACCAAGTGATTCAGCTTCATCATATAGATGTATCCTACGGTAACCTTTTGATCAAATGGTTTGCCGGTCCGGCCATCGTAAAGCACCATTTTGCCATCAACGGTAAAATTGGCTTTTTTCAATTCTTCTTTGATTACTGATTCGTCAATTCCATCGAGAGCCGGGCTGGCTACATAGTAACCCAATTTTTTTGCGGCTAAACCCAAATGAGTTTCCAGAATCTGCCCTAAGTTCATTCTCGAAGCAACCCCTAAAGGATTAAGGATAATATCCACGGGCGTTCCGTCTTCCAAAAAGGGCATATCTTCAACCGCGACTACTCTTGAAATAACTCCTTTGTTCCCGTGGCGGCCGGCCATTTTATCACCGACCTGGATTTTTCTTAACTGCGCCACGGATATCTGAATAGTCTTAATGACGCCCGAGGGCAAACGATCGCCTTTCTCTCGAGAAAATATTTTTATGTCCACTACTTTTCCGTGTTCACCGTGTTCCAGATACAAGGAACTGTCTTTAACGTCTTTAGCCTTTTCGCCGAAAATGGCCCGCAGCAATTTTTCTTCGGCCGATAATTCTGTTTCTCCTTTAGGAGTGATCTTTCCTACTAAAATATCCCCTGAGGAAACATTCGCGCCGATACAGACGATTCCTTCTTCATTCAAATCTTTTAGTTTTTCTTCGGATACATTGGGAATATCTCTGGTTACCACTTCCGGGCCCAGCTTAGTATCTCTGATATCAATGGAATAATCCTCAATGTGAATGGAGGTATAACGATCTTCTCTTACCAACTCTTCTGAGATTAAGATGGCGTCTTCGTAATTGCCTCCTTCCCAAGGCATGAAAGCGACCAGAATATTCTGACCCAGGGCCAGTTCTCCTCGATCGGTGGAGGCACCATCAGCAAGCGCTTGGCCTATTTCTATTTTTTCTCCTTTATCAACCAGCGGTTTTTGATTCATACAGGTTGAAGCATTGGAGCGAACGAATTTTCCTAATAGATAGGAGCGAAGATTGCCGCTGTCTTCCAAGATTTTAATTTCATCGGAGGATACTTCGATTACTTTACCTTTATCCTTGGCAATTACCACTTGTCCGGAATCATACGCCGCTTGGGCTTCGACACCGGTGCCGACTAAAGGAGCTTCCGGTCTGATGCACGATACGGACTGCCGCTGCATGTTGGTACCCATTAACGCCCTTACCGCATCATCATGTTCCAAAAAAGGTATTAAAGAAGTCGCCACGCTGACAATTTGACAAGGCGCCACATCCATATAGTCAATTTTGTTGACTGATTCAATGCCGGGGCGGCCATGGCTTCGAACTTCCGCTTTTTCATTTAAAAAATAACCTTGGCCATCAACCGGGGTAGTGGCGGCGGTGGAGATATACCTTTCTTCGGTAAAAGCATCTAAATATTCTATTTCGTTGGTAACTTGCGGCCTAATGGGCACTGATGATACGGCCGCTTTTTCTAATTCTTTGGCTTTCTTTTCATTAATAGTTTCACCAGCCTTAACAATAAGGCTGCCGGTTTTTTCATCTTTAATATCTTCTCGGGCAACTTTCCCTCCAGTTAGGGATGCTTTGTTCTTGACATCATGCAGTACCTTGCGGTAGGGAGTTTCAATAAAACCATATTCGTTTACGCGCGCATAAGAAGTGAGGTGGCCCACTAATCCGATATTTGGTCCTTCTGGGGTAGAGATTGGGCAGATCCGGCCGTAGTGAGTGCGGTGGACGTCGCGAACATCGAAACCGGCGCGTTCCCGAGAAAGTCCGCCGGGGCCCATCGCGGAAAGCCGGCGCTTGTGCTCCAGTTCGGCTAAGGGATTAGTCTGATCCATAAATTGAGAAAGCTGAGAAGACATGAAAAACTCCTTGACCGCTCCGATTACCGGCCGCGCGTTGATTAATTGATTGGGGGTAAGCGTGGCAACATCTTTAGTGCTCATTCGGTCTTTGATAATTCGTTCCATTCGGGCCAGACCGACGCGGAATTTGTTCTGGACTAATTCTCCGATCGCCCGCACTCTCCGGTTTCCCAAGTGATCAATGTCATCCGGTTCTTCTTGGGTATTATTCAAACGAATGATTTCTTTGATTATCTCTACTAAATCTTCTCGCTTTAATATTCTGTTTTCTTTTGATAAGGAAAAATCAAAGGCGAAACGCTGATTAAGCTTGTAACGGCCCACCTTGCCAAAATCATAACGATCAAAGTTGAAAAACATGGAATGAATCAGGGAACGAGCGTTATCAACGGTAGCCAAGTCTCCCGGCCTGATTCTTTTGTAAACTTCTTTCAAGCCTTCGGCCTCGGACCGGGCAATGTCTTTAGCAATGGTCGTTTCGATATACCTTATGTCAGGATTGGTATCTACCTCTTTAAAGAGTTCCGTAATTTCTTCGTTGCTGGAATATCCGAACGCTCTTAATAAAGAAGTAATGGCCACTTTTCTTTTGCGGTCGATTTTAACCGAAATAACTCCCGAGGCATCGGTTTCTAATTCTAACCAAGCTCCGCGATTGGGAATAATTTTTGCTCCGTAATAGCGTCTTCCTTTAAGTATCTCGGAAGTAAAAAAAACGCCGGCTGATCTGATCAGCTGGCTTACCACTACTCTTTCAATTCCATTAACAATAAAAGTTCCTCTTTCCGTCATCAGAGGAAAATCGCCCAGGTAGACTTCCTGTTCTTTCACCTCGCCCGTTCGTTCGTTAACCAACTGGGCTTGCACCCGCAAGGCCGCTTCGTAGGTAAGGTTCTTGGCCTTAGCCGTTCTTTCATCAAAGCGCGGCTCATCCAAATAATGGTCGGAGAAATACAATTCCAACTCCCGGCCGGTAAAGTCCTTGATCGGGGAAATTTCTTCGAACAATTCCTTCAGCCCTTCTTTTAGAAACCAGTAATAGGAATCTATTTGGATATCAATTAAATTTTCTAGGGCAACTGTCTGATGAAATTTTTTAAAATACTTACGACTAATCGATTTATTAGTAGTCATAAAACGGTCTCTTCTCAATATTATTTTGCGAGAAGAGAGTGATTAAGACTATTCCAGTCTTCACTTTATTAAATTGTGCATAAATAGATACTATCAGTTAAAAAACAGATTTGTCAAGTATTTTAGTCAAAAAGCCGTTTTTTGAAACATATTTGGCTAAGATTAGCCAATAGTTATTCGGATTGGCCTAGGTTAAGCCAATTTTTAATAATCTCCTGTTACGCTCGAAAAAAGAAAGCCACAGATTGTCCACAAGAGCTAAGAAGGCGCGATTCGCGAATCGCGCCTTCTGGAATTTCGATTATTTTTTCGTTATCAACTCCCTTACCACCTTGCGATCATCCCAAGGAATTTTTTTGCCATTGGCCACGCAAATGAACTGTTCACATCCTTTGCCGGTAATCAGCACCAGAAAGCGAAGATGCGCATCTTCGCTTTCTTTGGCTAAAGACAACGCCTTTTTAATTGCTTCCCGACGATCTAATATTTTGAATAGATTTTGATTCAGGACTTTTCCTTTATCTTCCGCTCCTTGAGCCACCTCGTCAATAATGGTTTGAGGATTTTCATCATAAGGATCTTCATTGGTAATAATTACTACATCGGCATTCTCTGCGGCTAATTGACCTAAGATGGGACGACGGGCCTTGTCTCGGCCGCCGCCGGTAGAGCCTAAGACATGGATTATTTTATTAAACTTAAAAAGTTGGAGAGTTTCGTATAATTTTCGCATTGACTCCGGTTCCGGAGCGTAATCCACCATTAATTGGAAATCCTGGCCTTCGTCGATAAATTCAAACCGGCCCGGCATTCCTAAAAATTGCGCCAATGCCTTTAGGATAATTTCGTTGGGCATATCTAAGGTTCTTGCGACGCTAATGGCGGCCAAGCAATTGTAGATATTTACCTTTCCCAGAAGATTTGTTTGATAAGGCTGGTTGCCAGTTTTGAAATTACTTTTCTCTGGACTCAACTCAATATCAACTGCCTGAAAATCGGACGGGCGGTCAACGGAATAAGTTATTTTTTGATCAGCGGGGAAATTCAAAAAGTAATCGGCATACTGATCGTCCGCATTGACCACGCTTGTTTTTTTGATTACTTGATTGTCAATTTTTTTCCTTGGCCGCTTGGTAAGATGCTGAAACAGTTTTCCCTTGGCTTTTTTGTAATTTTCAAAACTGCCGTGCGCTTCCAAGTGTTCCGGCGTCAAATTAGTAAATACCGCCGCGTCATAATTGATTCCTAAATGGCGGTACTGCTTGATTCCTTCGGAAGAAGTTTCAATAACAGCGTATTTACAGCCGGACCTAACGCCGTCTTGCAATAATTTTTGGGTTTTGAACCGGCCTAACATGGTCATCTTCTGGTCGTTCAGCCATTCTTTTCCGGCCAGATGAAAATTAGCGGTGGACATCCAGACTACTTTTTGACCGGCCGCTTTCAAAATATTCCCGATTAAACTCACCACGGTTGATTTGCCGTTAGTGCCCGTTACGCCAATGACCACCATTTTTTCAGAGGGATTGCCATACCAAAAGGCGCCCAGATAAGAAAGGATAAAATGGTACCACTCGATCAGAAAAGAAGGGGCGAATTTTTTGATAAGAGATTTGAAGCTGTTCATATTCTATATCTTAATGCAAATTCAAAGATTATGGAAACAGGATTCTAAATAGCTATTCGCGATTCCTGATTCGTGATTCCTTGTTCTGTGACTAAAATTTGCGATTCGCGAATCAGGAATCGCGAATCACGATAAAAAAATCCGCCAAACGCATTGCTGCGAATGGCGGGATATAACGTTCGATTAATTCCTGTTCTTAAGGCAGGGCTTTAGACAGTGCGGTAATCCGGCATCACTCCGCCCTTTAGGTAAGTTAGATCAAATCCGATTTGGGCAAGATGATGGGATTGACGCTCCAGCTTTGTTCCCATTTTGGAAACATGGCGGAGATAGAGCTCAGGACTCTTGATGGGATCCGGAACCACGTAACGTTGCACCCCTTCGCCTTGCGGCATAATTGGCGCAATACATGGTCCATAAGTCTCGGCAAGGCGAGCCAGGGGAATTACTTCCTCCACGCCGGCAATTTGGTAAAAAACTTCGCCTTTGTCTGGATGCCAACCGCGCACATATTCAGCAATACGGTCGTCAGCAATCGGTTTGGCAGCACGCAGATCGAATCCGCCCACGGTAAGCAAGGAGAGGTTATGCCACATGGCGAAAGTGTTTGCGATCCGACCTTCAAGAATGGACTGGGTCAATTCGTTAATCGCCACACCAACGGCCAGGGCACCTTTTGTCGCGGCAAATACCATTTGATCCGTAGTTTCGGTGTTCAGGTAGCTGAACGCTTCGGGTGAGACAATCATACTGTAGTCTATGCCCCGGCGCGACTGCAAACCAATGCCATGGTTTAGAATGCCACAGAACAAATCTCCGTGGCGAACTTCACTGATCGGTACCAGTACACCGTTTACTTTCTTGGGCACTGCTTTGCGCAAAGCCGACGTGGTTTTTCCACAATCTGACTCGTAGCGGTTGTCCGCCCAGACCAGCACGTCAATTGCTTTCAGAAAGCGATGACCAAACACCGATACACCGGCTGCCCGTTCCACTAATTCGCGAACCATTTCAATCCGATTGGAAATGTCGGCCTCCTTCTGGGCAAATACCCTTAAGATAAGACCGAAGCTGGTTCGTGACAGGAACGCTTCCATGCTCATGTTTTGTTGACTCATTCTTCCTCCATTCATTGCCTGCCAGCGGCGCACGGCGGCTGGCGGGGTTTCAGGTGGTTGATTGTAACTGTTTGGTACTGCGGTTTTTCTATATATTCATATAAAAAAGAACGGGAATAAAAGAACTGGTTATGGTAGTATATTTTTTGTTTATTGTCAATGGTTCGGCAGAGCCTCTGAATTCAAGCCATAATACACTGTGCAGAGGGGGTGTGGAATGAGTAATGAGTTTAAGGAGTGAGGCATGGGGAGTAAGGTTTTAATACACGCTCCTTTATCCGCACTCCGAAACGCACTTCACGTTCCCCATTCCCTATTCCCCAAATAATAAAACGCCATTGGTTAGGCGCTATACATTACAAGAAAAAAATTATTCCGTTGTTCTTAGAATTTTTCTGGTTTTTTGACAATCGTCTTTAATTGTTTTGATTAATTCTTTTTTTGATTGATCGGTTTTTAATGGCCTGATTTTCTTTATTAAAATAACGGAAAACCATTTTCCATAAATAATTTTATTAAAATCCAGAATGTGGATTTCTAATTTTGGTTTTCCGTCAGCAACAGAAGGAATGCCCAGCACGGCCACTCCCTGATAATTTTTTTTAAGCACCCGCACTCGGGCGGCGAATACCCCTCTGGGAATCTTTCTATTTTTCGGCCGGTTTAAATTAGCGGTGGGGTATCCCAACTTGCGCCCCAGGCCATCACCACGAATTACTTTGCCTTGGAATTTGGTATGCATGGAATAGGAAATTAGGAGATTAGCTTGTAGCCTGTAGGAAGTAGCTTCTTAGAATTTTCTAAAAAGCTACCAGCTAATAAGCTAAGAAGCTAATTTTAATCCATCACTCCGGCCGCAACATTGATCCCGCCGGTAAAGGTTTCGGCTAAGCCGTAAAATTCTTCTAATATCGTCGAGCCGGTGGGATTAAACACCCGAATTAGCGGGCTGCTTTGAGAGCCGATGCTGGTGATTATTTCATCTTTGCCGTCTTGATTGGTGTCACTGCTGGCAATAAATATTCCGCCGTGAAAACTAGAATCAAAGGCAAAGAAGCCGTTAGTCACTCGGGGAATGCCAAAACGATCAAACGCTCTCACTTGGGGTCCGCCGCCAGTACCAGGCGAGGTGATAATTTCATCTTTGCCGTTGCCGTCTAAATCGCCAATGCCTACCCTGACTCCTCCTCGAAAAGCCGAGTCATAAGGAAAGAAGCCGGGAGTAAAGATTGGTTGTCCCAAGTAATTGAAAGTTCGAACGTGGGGGCCGCTGCCTGGCCCGGTGCCGGTGATTATTTCATCTTTTCCGTCTCGGTTTAAATCGCCGGCCGCCACATAAACTCCGTTGCGAACGTGCTCAGCGTAGGCAAAGAAACCCGGGGAAAACACCGGCGTACCAAAACGATTAAAGGTTCGCACGTGGGGGCCTGATCCCGCGCCGGTTCCTGTAATGATTTCGCCATAACCATCGCCGTTCAAATCACCGACTGCCACATAAACTCCGTTGCGGACATATTCCGCGTAGGCAAAGAAACCGCTGGTGAATTTAGGATTACCATTCAGGTCAAATATTCTTACTTGGGGTCCGCCGCCGGGGCCGGTACCGGTGACAATTTCATTTTCCCCGTCATTATCTAAATCACCGACAGCCACGTTTATCCCGCCTCGGAATGTTTCGGAATAAGCAAAGAATTGAGAAACTAGTGTCCCGTCCGGGTTAAATATCCGCACCTGGGGACCGCCACCGGGGCCGGCTCCGACAATAATATCTGCTTCCGGATAATAAGTTACCGTTAAAACATCCGAGAAATCGCTTTCGTTGCCTAAATCATCCACTGTTTTAACTTTGTAGTAGTAAGTTACCTTTTGCGTATTGTAAACGGAACTGTCCGCATCTAAATATTCGGTATCAGCTATATCAGAAGAATTTAATTTAATATAGTCGCCCGCGGCTTCGGTAGACCAATAAACATCATAGTGATCGGAATAAGCATCGCTATTATCCCAAGCAACCGTCACTCCGCCCGGTTCAAGGGAAGCGGCAAGGTTATCCGGAGCTTCCGCTTCTAGGTCAATAATATAAGTGAAAATTTCCGAAGTATTAGTGACGTTTCCGGCAAAATCTCGGGTTTTTACTTTAAAATAGTAGCTTTGATTATCTCCCGAAAGACCGCTCGCAGAAAAGTTGGTACCGGTCTGAAAATCTCCGGCCGTTACCGGATTGGCGTTAGAGGTGGTTCCAAAGTAAACGTAATAACCCTCCACGCCAACATTATCATCGGCGCCGCTCCACTCGAAATAGACGCTGGTATCATCATAGCGCGTTGATTCATCATATTCCGTGTTCTTGGTACTGCTGGAATAAGCTTTGATGGTTGGATTGGTCGGATCAACCACGTCGTCACCCAAAGAAGCGAAGGCGGCTTGAATATCCAAACGGCCATAGCCATAAGTGGTGTCATAACCGTTTGATCCCAAATCAGTGGCGGAATCCTGAAGCGTATCTTGAATACTGTCAGCGGCCACTCCGTAAGCTAAAAGCAAAGCCACTGCGGCGGAAACGTGCGGAGTCGCCATGGAGGTTCCTTCAAACCCGTAATAATCAAAGGAGTTGCAATCAGGCGCGTTATCGCAGGTCTGCTGGATTATCAGATCAACGCCTTCTCCGCCGGGAGCTACCAGGTCAATGCCCGTTCCCGTATTGGAATAAGCGGTGATTGAATCGCTGGAATTGGATGCCCCGACCCCAATCACGTCGCTATGCCTGGCGGGATAAGCAATGGAGTTTTCTCCATCGTTGCCGGTGGCCGCCACTAAAATCAAACCGGCGTCCCGAGCGTCTTCGCAAGCTTGGTCTAAAGCATCCACTTGAGCGCTGGAAGAAAGGCTCATGCTAATTACATCAGCGCCATTATCAACGGCAAATTCTATTCCTAAAATAATATCCGAAACCCAGCCCGAACCATTTTCGTCTAATACTTTGATGGGCATAATAGTGGAATTATAAGCGATACCGGCCACTCCAATACTGTTGTTGGTGCTTTGAGCAATGGTGCCGGTCACGTGAGTACCATGGCCATTATCGTCATTGGCATGGGAATCGAGATTGACATAATCATAACCGTCCACGAAATTAGTTTCTTCCAAATCGGGGGCTTGAATGTAAGAACCATAAGTCTCGTAAGCCACTCCGGTATCAACAACCGCTACCACTATATCTGGATCGCCGCCATACTTAGGAGTAGTATCATCATAATCCCAAGCGCCTTCGACATTAATGGTGTCAAAATCCCACTGTTCCGAGTAAAGAAGATCATTCGGCGACCATTCCGCTTTTGCCCGGTAATCCGGTTCGACGGTTAATACTACCGGGTTGTTCTGATAATCGGCCATTATCTTTTCCAGCTGTTCCGAAGAATTAAAGGTCATGCGGTAAGTGGTTCCCCGAGCGCTTAAAGCGTGCCGGGCGCCGGGGAAAAGCGGATCGATTTTGTTTAACTGATATTTGTTGTTCAAATATTCCACTGAGGGCAAATTAATTTTAGCGCTTTCGACATTGACTGATTTTTTTATTTCCGGGCGGAATTTAACTAACAGCGTTTGGGGCCGATATTCCCCCTGGATCGGATTAGGTGAAGCGGCGGCTGGCCGGGCGGCCGAATCAAAATAAAAAAATAGCGTCAAGAAACTGACGGCTAAAATTGTTGAGTATAAATAGATTCTCTTAGGCATGTTTTTTAATTAAAAATTATGTTTTTATTATAGCAGAATCTCTGTATTAAGCGTAGGCGAGAATAGGCAATTCTAAAATCTCTAGCTCAATAGGAATGATTATTTAGTAACTTGGTGCGAATTTATTAGACCTCCCCTAACCCCTCCTTAGTAAGGAGGGGAAATATAAGGTTTCCTCCCCTTGCCAAGGGGAGGAGAGGAGGGGTCGGTAATATTGACCGATTCGAATTTTGCGTTAGAGAGTTGGATCCAGCATACATATTCTCGCCTACTGTTTTTGACCCGCTTTATTTGCTGTTTTCTTTCAACCACTCTAAATAATTTTTCTCAACCTGATTAATCCGCCACGAACAGATGCAGGGCACTTCATAGCTGTGCATTTTTTTCACTAAAGATTTTACCTTGGGAAAATTTTCTTTCCGAGTCTTTAGAATCAGGGCGTATTCTTTATCCAGCACCAATTTTTTCTGCCACCAATAGATCGATTCCATGGGAGAATAGTTGGCGCAAGCCGCTAAATGCTTTTTTACGCAGGCCATTCCGATTTTTTTGGCTTCCTGCCGAGTGGAACAAGCGATATAGACAAAAATCATAGTTGGTCTAAATCAAAATATTGCTTAAGTTCCCTGATGATTAAAGTTATTCTACGGCAGTGCTGTTCTAAAACGGCAATTTTTTCCGCTGATCCGATTCTTTCTTCCCTGAAGTTTTGAAGAGTAATAATGGTGTTCTCGGCATGGATTTGAGCCAAGTCAAACTGTCGGCTGGCCATCCAGGGCTGGTTGAACTGAAGGATAATTCCTTCCGCTATCTTCAAACCAATTTTATAACTGTCGTAGCGGAATTCTTCGATTTTGATTTTGGCAACGCCTCTCTGCTCCAGCTCGGTATTAAATTCCGTAACCAGGTTATTCGTTTTTAAAATTTGTTCCAAAAGATAAGGGGGAATTTCTAAATCACCCTGTTCCCCTTCCGGAGAGTTCGTGCGCCAATGACCATCGCCAGCCGGCCAATTCGGATAGCTTTTTCTGATCGGGTCGGGGCGGGATAAAAGATTATTTTTGGTGTTGTCTTGCCATTCATCCCTTAAAAAAATTCCCCTGGCCGTATCTAAAAAAAGCTTGGGTAAGTTCCCCAGAACCCGCCGCGGAGTTTCATCGATTCGGATGTATTTGGTTAGTCGCATTTTTAGCTTATTAAGTTCGATTGTTCTGCTGTTTTATGGTTTTTTTACTGGTATTATTATATTGCTGTATTGTTATATTGTTTTATTGTTTTTTAAGAATTAACAATTCAGCAATAAAACAATATAACAATCAAACTAACAATCGAGCGATCGAACAATTGAGCAATAATCTAAAGTCTAAAAAGCTAATTCCTAAAAAGTTATTCTTCAAACTTCTTCTTAATAATTTCCACCTTGTTTTCTACTTCTTTTAATCTGGCCTTAAGCTCACTGGCTAGTTCCAGCCCCCGCTCGAACTTTTTCAGACCGGATTCTAAATCAACGGTTTCATTCTCGAATTCCTCGGTGATTTTTTCCAGTTCCGCAAAGGCTTCGGCAAAGTTCAGCTTCGATTTTAAGACAGTTTTTTTCTTCATGGTTTTAGTTATAATTAGTTAACCCCGTTACTTGACCGTAAGGTATTATACCCCGTGGTAAGTACGGACGACTACTGCGGCAACCCCGCGACTAAGGACTGTCGGGTATTCAAGTAACGGGGTTAACCTTTGAGTTGATGTTTCCTTTCGCCAAGCGAGTGGTGATACTGTCGCCGGATCGAACTTCTTGGCTATCCTTAATAATTTTCTGCTTATCCTTAAGATATGTCAAACTATAGCCCCGCTCCAAAGTAGCCTGCGGAGAAAGCGTGGCAATCAAGCGTTCTTGAACGGCCAGACGTTCTTTAATAGTTTCCAGAACGGAAGAAAATTTTCCACTGATTCTTCCCAAGTGACTCTGCAGTCTTTCTTGCTGCCATAGGAAATTCTGAACAAAGGAACGCCAATTCTGGCCCAGCTTTTCGTAAAGATAAACAAATCTGTCTCTTTGATCCTGGATTCCTTTTTCCAACAGAAAAACTTTTTCGGTTATTGCTTCACCGGTTTTTTCTAACAGGGAAGAAAAATTGCTTTCTATTTTGCCGGTTTCCCAATCTATGGTATTAATAATTTCTCTTTTATCGGGAACCGCAATTTCAGCGGCATTAGAAGGAGTAGAAGCCCGTTGATCGGCTGCTAAATCCGCCAGAGTAATATCCCTTTCGTGACCAACGCCGCAAACCACCGGAATGCGGGAAGCAAAGATCGCCCGAACTACCTCTTCGGAATTAAAAGACTGTAGATCTTCCAAAGAGCCGCCGCCTCTGGTTAAAATGATTATTTCGCTATCCTGTTCTCGATTAAGATATTCCAAAGCCTTAACGATTTGGGCAATCGAGCCGATCCCCTGGACCGCCACGGGAAAGAATTTAATGATCAGCCCGGACCAGCGATTTTTAAGAATTCTCAGCACGTCGGTATAAGCGGCGGCATCTGGAGAGGTAACTAAACCGATGCGGGAAGGGAAAGGAGGAAGAGTTCTTTTTCTTTCCGGGGCGAACAATCCTTCTTGCTCCATTTTTGTTCTCAATGCTTCCAAGGCCCGCCTTAACGCCCCCTCGCCCACTAATTCGATTTCTTGCACTCTGATATGAAAGCCGCCCGAGCCTTTGAATAAAGAAGGGGTCCCTAAAACCCTGATTTCCGCTCCATCTTCCATCGGAACTTTCAGTTCCCAGAAAAGCATAAAACACAAGATTCGGGATTCTTTATCCTTTAGTTCAAAATAAACCAGATTGCCTTTGGGCTGGCGAAAGTTGGTTACTTCGCCCTGGATTACAACGGGCCCGATTGTTTCGCTTAAATAATCCCTGATTGTTTGGACAAATTCGGAGACGGAGTAGATTTTCATTTAAGATATTGTTATATTGTTTTATTGTTAAAATTGTTGCTGACAAACAAATAAGTCTAAAAACAATAAAGCAATTTAACAATAAAACAATTAATTCTGAGGATAATTCTTCGATTTTTTAACCACTAAATAGATTGTCTGAAAAGTCGTGATAATGGAAAGAATGGCCGTAAAAATAAACAGATAGGCGGCGGTCGTTAAACTGAAAGCGGCGGCCAATAGAGCGATTAAAAATAAGGGGTACATTTCCGAGCGGTGTAAAATGCGCCAGATGACTTTTTCGGTAGGATCGGGCACCGCCTTACGATGGTTGGCATAAGCCACGGTAAAAGTGGGCATTAAGGCGAAGTAAGCGCCAATCACCACCCACCAGGAAAAAGAAAACAAGATATCAGGCATTGCTAAAAAAAGAAAACTGAAAATCAGAAGAAAATCGACAAAACGATCGACCGTACCGTCAATAAAAGCTCCTAAATAAGTGCTTTTGTCCTGACAGCGGGCGACCGCTCCGTCAATGGAATCCAGAAATCCGGATAATAAGAAACAAACTACGCTCCAGATAATACTATGCCGCCAAACCAAATAGAAACCCGCTATCGCCGGGATAACAGAAATAATTGTCCAAACATTCGGCCGGGAAGAAACTTTCGCCAGCACCCTTCCCATTCTCAATGTTACTCGATCGGGATTTAAAAATTCTTTGATCATGGGTTAATTATAAATAGTTATTGGCTTTAATACAACAAAGGCCCGGTCAAACGCCGAGCCCATACCCGCGGAATTTGATGAATCTTAACTTGCCAGCGGACAGCCAGGATTGCGCATCATCCAGGACCAGTCAAAAAGATTATAATACGGATCACCAGGAAAACTAGATTGATATTCGCAAGCTTCAAATATTCCACAAAAATAATCACTGCATGTCAGGTAAGTTGGACGGCTAAATTCATCCGCAAGCCGAGGCGGCAAACCAGTATAATCCGTACTCCCATTCTTCCAAATGTTATTTATTATAACGGCGTATTGACCGTCATTAAAACCGAGAGGTGGACCTATGGTTACAAACTCATAAAACTTGTCTGCATGATAGGGCGAAACGGAAAGGCGGTCACTGACAAGCAAACCCCAAGATAAACTTGTTAACCAATCCGGTATTCGCTGCAATATTCCATTTTGATCGACATAAAACCATTCGTGGCGGGAAGTACTTACTGTCTGTCCTTTAAAATGAGTACTTCCGAGATTTGCGTACCAACCGTATGCGACATTATCAAGCCAGTTGTTTAATACGCTAATAGGCGTATTGTGATCGACATGAAATTGGATTTCATCGCACCTGGCATTTCTGCTCCAACGCATAACGTAAGATTGATTAATCGCTCTTGTATTGTCGGGATTTAAAGTATACACATGATTAGCATCTTTTTCCGCTACCGTATTAACTAAAATGCAGTCGCCGGCTTCTAAGAATTCAGTGCCTAAACCTTGAGGCGGTATCCATGGGGAGGCATTGCTTTGTTTTACTGAAACCAAAAATAAAACAAATAAAATTGACGTTACTGAAATGATTTTTTTCATAATGAATTGATATTAATAAACCTAACTTGCCAGCGGACAGTCGTGGTTACGCAGCATCCAGGACCAGTCCAGAAGATTTTCGTAAACGCGACTTTCCAAATTCCAACCATCTAACTGACAATTATCAAAAACACCATTATAGCCAAAAGGATGGCCTATATAATGATAAGCATCTAAGTAATTAAGATTTGTTATAAGGGTAGCGGGCAAACCAGAGTCAGTTATAGAAGCGTTATTTTTCCAAATATTATTAATCTGAGTTTTGTACTGACCATTATTGAAATTTAATGGAGTGCCAATAGTCACATTATTGTAAAAAGCGTCAGTAAGTGAAGGATTTACGGAAAAACGATCGTCCAATAATAGACCAAATGACCAAGCCGTTAATATATCAGGTATTCTGTGTACTCCGTTTTCGTCAATGTAAAACCATTCATGCCTTGAAGTGCTAATTGTCTGATGATTAAGGTGGGTGGCACTAATATTTTTGTACCAGCTAACAGCTATTTGACCAAGCCAATTATTCAAAGTAGTAAGAGATGTATTGTGATCAACGTGAAACTGCAATTCGTCGCAACGGGCATTACGATTCCAATAATTAATATATGCAGAATTTAACTGAACGGTAAAACCAGGATTAAGCGTGTAAATATGCGTGGCGTCTTTTTCCGCTATGGTATTTATCAATGTGCAATTACCTATTTTTAAATCATCAGTATACGGATAGTTTGGCGATTTCCAAGTAGAGGCAAGAGTCATTGAAGCAAATAAAAAAACTCCTATTCCAATTAGGAGGCTATAACGATATCTAAACATATTATTTCCATTTAAGAATAAAGTAGTTTAGAGAACGCCTAAATTCAACTTACAATAGGTTTAAATATGTGTCAAATCAGAGATTCAAAACGGCAATCCGATCAACGTTTTCGGTAAAGCCTTGTTGCGTGCCAATCAAAACCAGCCGCCGGATTCCTTGCGGCGCTCCACGGTATAAGTGGCATCTTGGTTGCGGATAATGGTGTAGTTTTTCTTTTTATCATCTTCGAACTGGGCCGCGCCGTTCCTTTTGGCTTGATCGAAAAAAACTTCCGCCTCTTGGTAGTCCAGGTGATGATCCAGATAGTTAATGCCGTTCAAGGCATCGTCTTCACCGGAAACGGTATGGCCATGCACGTCTCTTTTATGCTCGCTCATTGGATTATTCTTAATTATTAACCAGGGTTTTGATAATACTCAGAGCTTCGCCCAAAGTGCTGGCTTCGTAATCTTTTTGCCGGCAAACTTCGTTGACATAGAAAGAATCCGCTCTTCTTAACCAGATTGCTTTTAGGTTGGGCAGCTGCTGTTTGATTTCGTCTATTTCTTTGCCTCGGTCATTGATTACCACCATATTGGAATCCTGATCCATCTTTAATAAATCCGCTTTGGATTCTTTGGTATCAATTATCTTATTAAAGTATTCTTTGATCCAGCTGGCTTCGATCTTGGATTGCTGGAGTTCATCTTGACCGAAGGTTAACAGATAAACAGAAATATTCGGAATATTCTTTATGGTTTTTAGAAAAAACAAACTGTCCGGATAAAGGAAATCTTTGGCGGAATCGACTATTTCTTGAAAACTCAAAATCAAATCATTTTCATCGATCCTGCTATTTTGAGCTAAGATTTTTAGATGCTCGTGATAATTATAATAACCCAGCTGCTGCTTGATGGCAAAATAAGTGTCATCGAATTGCTGAGCGGTAATTCCAAACAAGGCGAAGCGATCTCTTAACGCTTGCTTGAAATCTTGCGCATTAAATAAAGTATGATCAAAGTCTAAAATTATTTTCATTGCTTTGTTTTGGAAACAACCCGCATAATCATCTTAGCAAGCTTTTTAGGGTCGTGTCTAATAGCGGTCCGCTTTAATAAAACATCGCCTTTTTTCTGCCGATAGCCTGTTTTTGCCAAAAGAGGAGCGCCGATTGTTTTATAAGATAACCTGGATAGGTTTTCTTTATCTGTTTTTAAGGGAGATTCATCTTTTAATTGATATTTCTTCAGCAAACTCGGCGGAAAGCTAGACGTATTATAAATTACGTAATCAATGGCCCTTGGGCCGGCGTACTGTTCATAAAAAGCGACTAGTTCAAAAAGGGTTAAATTATCGGTCTGCCCTTTTTTATTCATTAAATTGGCAATCAGAATTACCGACGCTTTGGAATTTTTTACCGCTTGTTTTATTCCTTCAATCAAAAAGTTGGGCAGGACGCTTCGCAAAGGATTACCGGGACAAATGATAATTACTTGCGCTTCTTTTATTGCCTTTAGCGCTTGGGGATTGGCTTTGGCTTTGCGAGTCAATCCTAATTTTTTAAAGTGGTATCCTTTTTTCTCAAGCAGTCCCAATTGGTCTTCTTTTACCAATTTCCGGCCGTTCTTTAAATAAGCCACTAAGTCAGTAAAATCTAGAGTGACCGGAATAACGTTTCCTTCTACGGAAAATAGTTTTTTAATTATTTGAATGGATTTTTCGAAATCGCCAGTCGCTTTTTCTAAAGCGGCTAAAAACAGGTTTCCTAAACTGTGCCCTTTTAAACCGCTGCCGGCGAAGCGGAAGTTAAAAAATTCTCGATCGGCCGGTTCAGCGTTAGAGAGCGCCAGCAGCGCTTGCCGAACATCTCCCATGGGGTGGACTTTGTATTTTGCAGTCAGTTTGCCCGTCGATCCGCCGCTATCAGTCATGGTTACGATAGCGGAAAGCTGAACGGGATATTTTTTTAATCCCAAAAGGACCTGGGAACTGCCCGTCCCCCCGCCGATAGTGACAATTTTGATTCCCGTCTTTTTCATAGAAACAGTTTCGTAACCATTTCCTAGAACTATTTGAAATGCTGGCTCAGAAAATTGCTTACCGAAATGATATCTTCCGGCCTGGTGAATTCCAGCCAATAATCCTTAATTTTTTTTATCTTTACCTTATTTTCTTTTGCTAATAAGGAAATGGCGTCGGTTATTTCGTATTCGCCCCGAGAAGAAAGGGAGATTTTTTTCACAACTTGGAATATCTCCGGCGTGAATTTATACATTCCTGTGTTAACTAAATTTCCCATAGACTCATTTGACTTCTCCACTATTTTTTCCAGTAAATCCTCACGCTCAAGTCTTGAGTGCGAGGATAAATCTTTTTCCTTAGCGACTAAAACCCCGTGAGTTTCGGGATGCTCATCCACTATTCCCGCAATATAGTTATAATGGTCATCAATCATCAGTTGCTTTATGTCAGCCACGGAATATAAATTATCCCCGCAGACTGACAAAAAATTTTTGTTCTTAATAAGATGCTCCGCGCATTTAATGGGGCAAGCGGTGCCGTATTCTTCTCCGACAAAATCGGATTGATTCAAAATGGTGATATTGGGATCGTATTTTTTGATAAATTTTTCCAGAACTTCTTTTTTGTACCCGATCACGATGATAATTTCTTTTAACCCGGCTTCCTTCAAATTTTCCAAAAGATAGTAAAGAAAAGGATGTCCCCTCACTTCGATCAAGTGCTTGGGCTTGTCTTTGGTAAGATGTCTCATCCGTTTGCCTTGTCCGGCAGCTGATATTATGACTTTTTTAATCATTGCAGTTATTACTTATAAAAAAGTTACCTTTTTGGGGTAACGCATTTATAATAGAAGATAGAGCTGTTTTTGGCAAGATGAACGCATTATCCCGAAGACGGGCAAACGTTTGTCCGCCCTCGGGTTGAAATTATTATTTCTTGAACCGTCTGCCAATTTGATACAGCTTGTACCAAAAAGGTTTAATTACCATATCAAGAGCGCCCGGACTATTAACCTGAAAACCGCCGAAACTCCGCTTGAACCGAGAGATTCCCGCCCATTTGTGATTGGATTCATTTTCAGGAGCAACGCCGCCGAAATCATAATATTTTTTTCCTTCTTTTTTGGCATCTAAAATGGCCTGCCAATGCAAAAGGTAAGGAGCCATGACATTGCGGTATTCATTGGACGATCCGCCATGGAGATAAGTTGCCGTATCACCAAAGGAAAGCATTAAATTTACGGCGAGGATTTTTTGATTGTATTCTGCCTGATACAATTTTGCCATTTTTTGTCGTGCTAACATTTCAATCATCTTCAGATAATAGGATTTCGGATGGGTTTTAATATCATTCCTTTCCGCCGTCTCTTGGGCCAGCGCAAAAAGTCGATCAATCTGTTTTGAATCATCACTGACTTTAATTTTCACTCCTTTTTTTTGCGCCAGCCGGATATTATAGCGGGTCTTCTGCTTCATTCTTGCTAAAATCCCTTCTTCGGTGCCGTCAAGATCAAGGAGCCAATTGTTTTGGGGCTGAACTGCTTTTGCTTCTTTTAATGCCAAGTTCTCTTTCAATTCTTCGAACTCCTTTTTACTGACCGGCGGCTCGAATTTTATGAAAATTACCTTTTCGTTTTTACTAATCTCCTTCAATTTTCCAAACAATAAATTAAACATTTCGACTCGACCCTCGACTCTCGACTCTCGACCCTCCAAAATAGGCCCTTTCGGGCAATAAAAATAGCTTTTTCCCAAAGGCAGCGGATATTTAATTACCAGCGCCACCGCCTTTAATTCCGCTTGGTCAAATATTCCCAGGCGCCATATTTTGTATCCGTAATGCTTCTGAAACTCCCCCCATTCATAGGATTGTAAAAAAGACCCACTTTTTATCCGCTGGGCTTTTATGAATTCATCTATTTGGTTTTGGTCTTCTAGGATTTTTACTTCCATCTATAGCGATATATTGCTATATTGTTAAATTGTTCAACTTTGTAAACAGTAAGCAAAACAATATAGCAATTTAACAATTCAATTAGGATTTCATATTTCAGCTAATAATTCTATTAGCCATCAAAGATAATATTTAGCGAATTTATTTTTTTCCTAGTAACTTAAGAGCGGCCCTGACTTTTTGCTCAATGGCAGTGGCTTCTTCGGGGATCAGCTTTAATGCTTCGCGCGCTTCGCTAAGCGAATACCCCAAACTGACCAGGGCGTCGATGGTCTCGACATCATCCTTAATTCCTCCTTTTAGAAATTCCTTGGCTTCTTTATCGGAAACATCAATTTTATTTTTTAATTCCAGAATAATCCTTTCGGCGGTTTTCTTTCCGATCCCTGAAACCTTGGTTAGTAGCGAGGAATCACCGTGGATTACCGCCCGCTTAACTTCGTCCACTTTGGCCTGAGTTAGAATCCCTAAAGCGGATTTGGGCCCGATCCCGGAAATGTGGATTAATTGCTCGAAGAATTCCAATTCGTCAATCTGTTCAAAGCCGTAAAGCTCCGTTTTATCTTCTCCCACATGCTGGAAAGTGTACAATTCAACCGCCTGATCTTCTTTAATTTTGTCTTGGAATTGAGGTGCCACAAACACCCGGTACCCCACATCATGAACGTCAATCACAATGTAGGTTTTGTTCTTATATTTTACCTTTCCTTTAAGATAGGTGATCATGTCTTTAGCTTGTAGAAGATTAGCTTGTAGCTTGTAGCTTTTTAGCTTCTTAGACTTCTTGTAGATAGCTTAACTAAAAAGCTAATAAGCTACCAACCTAAGAAGCTAATTAGATTATGGCAGAGGAAATTAAGATAAGCAAGCAAAAAAGAAAAGGGGGCGCAACTTTCGCTACGCCCCGTGGGTTAAGGTTCAATGTTTGAAACTACTGATTCATTGTTCAGGATTCAGGCGACAGTTTGCCTTCACCCTCGTCGCGCCGGACCGAACGCGGCACCCGGTCTAAAGCGGGTAGTATGCCAAATGCCTCAGTATTCGGAAGCCAGAGACTACCCTCTGCCGCTGGGTCGCTTAACGAACCGCCATTCGCCCATTTGAGAAATACATTGGGATCATCGGCTTGAATGACGAAGTCAACACCAGGGTCGGATACTCTCTTCACCTCTAAACACCCATTCTGGATGGATAAGGTGAATTCTCCTCCACCTACCCAAACGCCGATCCGACGGGTACCAACCGCTTTCAGGTTTTCTACCGCTCGTGGGCTCCTTACTGCCTTGACGGCTAAATCTCGCACCGCGGTAAAAACTTCTTCAAATGGTCGCTTAATCACGGGCGGTTTAGGATCTTCAAACTGAAGCTGAGAAGCCAGAAGAGGTTCGATATCTCTTAAGCCCTCTGGAATCTCGTCCCAAGGCACCCAGAAGATGTCGGTGATGCGTCCCTCCCGTTCATCTTTGAAAACCAGCTTCAGCTTGACCCCTTTCACGAAGATGCCCGGACGCGGCAGCCCGGTGGTAGTAATTAGCCGCGCCGGCAGGAACGATGCTTTGGCGACGTCCACCGCCACATCCACATAGCCCCTCGCATAAGGCGCATTGCCGTGCTGACCGGCGGGCGGAAAGATAGTGATGGGAGCGGTTGCCGCCAGCAGGCCATGATGAGGCAGGACAACTTCTTCCATATCTGTGAAACCGCAATCCGGGCAGTTCCAGGTCATGGGCGGCACCAGCACCATTTGGCACTGGGGGCATTTGGCGCCGATCAGCCGACCTTCAATTAGCGCCTGGAAAAACCGCGACTGTTCGCCATAGGTCTGCCAGTAAAGAGTGGTCATTTGAGTGGCCAGCTCCAGGCAAGGAATGCCGTCTAGACCGGTAACCGGCCTGACTCCCGCGGGCAAATTGAATTCCTGCGGGATAACGGTTTGATTCTGGCTCATGCTCTCACCTCCTCTCCCAACTCTAGGATCATGGCTCCGCCATAGGCGGCGTTGATTGCGCCGGTGCCGTGCACCAGCGACAGGGGAACCTGACGACGGCGCATTTCGCGGATAGCGGACCAAGTGGAAAACATATTACTGCCTCCCACAAAGTGCCCGCCGAAAATCAGCCCGCCGGACGGATTGATCAAAACCTGCCCTGGTTCGGGCCGGCCTTCATCGCCGAGCTTTTGAATATCCGCCATAACGCCATCGTCAATCAGAGCGCGCGTTTTGCCCATTAGCACGAATCCCAGCTCTCCCATGGTAATCATGAGCTGAGCCACAAAGGCATCGTGCACTTCCACGATCTGAATGTCGGAAGGCTGAACACCCGCCATTTCGTACGCCCGATAAGCGGCCAGATGGTCGCTTTTGATTCGGGGAAGTTCCATTAGGTTATCGCTGCCGCGACCGACCGCGTACGGTTCGTTAGCGGCACCCACTCCTTTGACCCAAATCGGCTGGCGTCCGGTGCGCTGGCAGATTTCCAGCGTCTTCTGCTCGTTGGCGAAAATCAGGGCGCCGGCGCCTTCGGTGTACATGCATGCTTCCAGCAAGCGCAAAAACGGCGCGATGATCCAACGGGAAGCCAATACCTGCTCAGCGGTAACCGTTTCCTTGCGGCGCTGACCGAAAGGATTCCGATTACCCTGACGACACAGCATCTCAATCATCTGCGCCCTTACCAGCCCGTCGCCGATGTCGCCAGGATACGCGTCATTGTAGGCCATGCATTTTCCCATGTACGAATCGGAAGCGGTGGCACCCAGCGGATACTCGTAAAACGGATCCCAGCTCTGGGCAATAACTCCTACCACCGCCGGCGTGGGGGTACCACTTTGAGGATCAAAGCAATCCGTCGCTTTTTCGCCTCCGACGCACAGCACGATATCGGAAAGGCCGCTGGCCACTTCCATGTAAGCAGCGCGCATGGCGTAAAAGCCGGTGGCGCCGCCGTTGGTTACTCGTACTCCGGGTTTGAGCCCCATGCTAATCCAGCCGGTTAAGGCCGATTCCGGAATAGCCATGTGTTCAAACATGTCGTTGTAGATGCCGTAAACTACCGCGTCTAATTCCGCGGCGGTCATTTTGGCATCCTCTAATGCTGCCCGCACAGCCATTTGGAACAGCTTCCAATAGGTAGCTTCTACCCATCGGGAGCGGCATTCCGTTATGCCTGCACCGACAATTCCCACTCTGTTCATCCACTACTCCATTTCTCCCTTAACAAAGGGGATTTTGATAATTAAGGACTAATTCAGAATTTTTATTCTAAACCGCCCTCTCAGCCATGTACCGGACGGTGCATGGCTCCGCCTACGAAATCTGGTTGTTAAAGACCATGGTGACATTTTACTAATAAAGACCGGTTTGTCAACCTAATTAATAAGGATTCCCAGCTCAGGAATTCCTCGTTTAGTATTTAAAGAAAAAGGGGTAGCCTGTTGTCAGGAACCCCTTGAGCAAAGAGCGTAAGTAAAGAACGAGGAAGCTATTCTAGAACTGTTACGCCTGGCTGTTTCCGGAGATACGGTTCTCCAGCGCCTTCTTTGGTTCCGACAAGCATGAGCCAATTGTCACCGGTGCCAAATGGATTGCTAGCGCGATGTACTGCATAGCCTTCGGGGCCGCTGGGCGCCAAGGTGGTTCTGACGAAATTACAACCAGCGTCAGAGACTGGAACCGGATGCTGATTAACTAATCGCATAGTCGCTTCCTTTGGAAAATTAGGACAAGGTGCTGGATTTAGTAATTTGATGATAATAAAAAATATCCTATTCGGGGAACTTTGTCAAGATGTTTAATGGGTAGGCGGAAGCCCTCGCCCCCCCCCCTTACTTTCACATGCGGCAAGCGAGGGCTTACGATATGTCGCGCATCGGTTGTTGAAATAACACCTTTAATTAACTTCCTTGCACGGCAACGACCCTGAAGGCGGACAAACGTTTGTCCGCCTTCAGGGCACGATTTACCAAATTCCAAAAATGTTATATAATCCCCTTTACTCATGAATAAATTCAAACTCCAATCAAAGTTTAGGCCGAAAGGCGATCAACCAAGGGCAATTGATCAACTGGTAAAAGGACTGGCTAAAAAGTATCGCGACCAGACGCTTTTAGGCGTAACCGGCTCGGGAAAAACTTTTACCATGGCCAATATTATTACCCAGGTCCAAAAGCCCACTTTAGTCATTTCTCATAATAAAACCTTGGCTGCCCAACTCGCTTCCGAGTTTCGGGACTTTTTCCCCAAAAACGAGGTGCATTATTTTGTCTCATACTACGACTACTACCAGCCCGAGGCTTACCTGCCTACCACCGACACCTATATCGAAAAAGAGACGGATATTAACGAAGAAATTGACCGTTTGCGGCACGCTTCCACTCAGTCTTTAATTTCGCGCAAAGACGTGATTATCGTGGCATCGGTTTCCTGCATTTATGGTTTGGGCGCTCCGGAAGAATATCAGAAAGAAGGAATTTTTGTTTCGGTCGGGGCAAAAATCAACCGTAAGCGCTTACTAGAAAACTTAGTTAAGATCCAGTATCAGAGGAACAATCATTATTTGGATCGAGGAAAGTTTAGAATTAAAGGAGAGGTAATTGAGATATTTCCCATTTACTCGGAACAAAATGCCTATCAAATTCAAATGTGGGGCGATAAGATTGAACAAATCAAAGAGATTGATTCACTCACCGGAGAAACGGTCCAAAATCTGAAAGAAGTGATGATCTTTCCCACCACTCATTATTTAGTCCCTTTTGACAAACAAGAGCTGGCTTTTAAAAACATTAAAGCGGACCTAAAAGAACAAGTGGGTTTTTTTGAAAAACAAAACAAGCTGATTGAGGCTCAAAGAATAGAGCAGCGCACCCGCTATGACCTGGAAATGATCAAAGAAACCGGTTACTGCAACGGAATCGAAAATTATTCCCGCTATTTTGACGGCCGGAAGCCCGGCCAGCCTCCTTATACGCTTTTAGATTATTTTCCTAAGGATTTTTTGATGTTTATTGATGAATCCCACATGACCGTTCCTCAAATCAGGGGCATGTACGAAGGCGACCGCGCCCGCAAAAATATTTTGGTGGAATACGGGTTCCGGCTTCCGGCCGCACGGGACAACCGCCCGCTTACTTTTGCCGAATTCGACCAGAAAATCAATCAAGTAATTTACGTTTCCGCCACTCCGATGGAATACGAAAAGAAAAAAAGCAAGCAAATAGCGGAACAATTAATCCGCCCCACCGGGCTTTTGGATCCGACCATTGAATTAAAGCCGACCCAGCATCAGATCGATGACTTACTGGATAAAATCCAGCAAAGAGTGAAACGGCATCAGCGCGTGCTGGTCACCGTTCTTACCAAAAGGATGGCGGAAGAGCTCTCGGAATATTTGAAAGAAGTGGGGATTGCGGTTCATTATCTTCATTCCGAAATAGACACTTTTGAACGTTTGGAAATTTTGCGGGATTTGCGCCTGGGCACCTACGATGTGGTGGTCGGAATCAATCTTTTGCGGGAAGGGCTGGATCTGCCTGAAGTTTCGCTCATCGCCATTCTAGATGCGGATAAAGAAGGATTCTTAAGAAGCGATACGGCCCTGATTCAAACCATGGGGCGCGCGGCCCGGCATCAGGAAGGGCATATAATAATGTATGCCGATAAAATCACTGATTCCATGAAAAGAGCGATTGCCGAAACCAAAAGAAGAAGAAAGTCTCAAGAAATTTACAATCAAAAACACCATATCACCCCCCAGTCGATTCAAAAAGCAATTAAGGAGGAAAGGCTGGCCGGCGCTAAATTGGCGGAAAAAGAGGTATTAAAATTGGATGTTAAACTGGTTCCTCCCGATGAAATTAATCATTTGATTAAAGATTTGAAAAATCAGATGGAATTAGCCGCCAAAAATTTGGAATTCGAAAAAGCGGCCATTATCAGAGACCAAATTAAGGAATTGAAAAAATCATGATTGTTTTATTGTTATATTGTTTTATTGCTGGAATTTTGACCCAAATAAATAAACAATATAACAATGCAACAATATAACAATAAAAAAATCGTTCTCGCTTTTGGAACCTTTGACATTCTTCATCCTGGGCATGAAAGCTATTTAGCGCAAGCAAAGTCTCTGGGAGATCTTTTAGTAGTGGCCGTTGCCCGAGATAAAAATGTTCAAAAGACAAAAGGCGCCCTCCCTCAAAATAATGAAAACCAAAGATTACAAAGAATTAAAGAATTAAAAATAGTGGATCGAGCCTTATTGGGATTTTTAGACGATCCTTATCAAATAATTGAGCGAGTAAAACCAGACGTAATCGCTTTAGGATACGACCAGACAACTTATACCGACATTTTGGTGCAGGAGTTAAAAAGCAGAAAAATCAACTGCCAAATTGTCCGGCTTAAACCATACCATCCGGAAAAATACAAAAGTTCGCTGTTGAAACGAAAATAATGCTATGGACCATTCAATAAGCTGCAGATAATTATACTCAAAGACCCTTCGACTCCTCACCCTTTTATGTAAGATTTATATTTAAGGAAGGGCTCGTCGCTCAGGGTCAATTCGCACTGTGATTTATATTCACCCTGTTACAAAAAATGTCTGTGATTAAGTAACGGGTTTTATGGAGTCTGCTCTAATGGGAATAAAGATTCTATAAATCACGTGCTCATTGAAAAAAACCGGTGAGTAAGGTTACTCACCGGGGTTGTTGAAATTCAAGGATCAACTTATTAGTAATGGATTGGAAACTCTCCGTTCCAGCAAGCATAGCAATAATGCTTAGCTGACGCACCGTTAGCTGCCTGAAGCATTTCCAGGGAAAGATGTGCCAAGCTGTCCAATTTTAGCATATTCCCTACTTCTTTCATGGACATGCTTGCCGCAGGCAACTGGCCCTTAGAAGACATATCAATCCCATAAGGGCATGGGCATTTGACCGGAGGGCAACTTATACGACCATGCACTTCTTGAGCGCCCGCTATTCTCAGTTTGCGTGCTAACCGTTGAAGGGTAGTCGCAAAGATTACAGAATCGTCCACTACCACGATTCTTTTTGCTCGAACGTAAAGACCCCTCATTGGTTGATACTTGAGTCTGGCGAGCCTCTGCCGATTTTCTCTGCCAGGAGAGGTGAATGTTCTGGTGTAATAAGGATTGCGAACCAGTCCGATTTGGAATTCGGTACCGGTTTTGTGAGCGTACCCTAATGCGGCAAAGTCACCCGACATAGGAACTGAAATTACGCAATCCGCTTGTTCTACCGGACTCTCTACGCCCAAATTCTCTCCCAACCGGTAACGGAAGCTGCCTACCTCTTCCACGGAATCATCCAGCACTTGAATCACGTAATCGTCTTCGCCTTCTGGCAAAACCAACACTTTGTAGCAGAGTCGACCCTGCTTCAAAGAACCAAATACTCTGCTGTCCGGTCGGGCGAAGTAGACTTTCTCGAAGGTGCACTGGGCCAGGATGGCTTTAGGATCTGCTCCTTTCAGGTAATTCACTGGTCCGTGCAGATTGACTTCAATTATCTCTCCGGGAAGGACCTGGTTGATTTCGACTGTACCGTCTTCGTAGCCGGCTTCCGCTCGCTCTTCTAAAACTGCAAGCAGGGCGCAATCTTCCGACGCGAAGATGAAGTAACCGCCTACCTGCATATAATACAGGGGGCGATTGCCGTAAGGATCACGCGCCAGATACACGCGTTTTTCGGTAGCGAGCCAGAAAGAGAAGGTAGCGGGCATGTTCCCCATGAGATTTTGAATCCCCTTAGGGATATTATCTGGGTCATCCCCGGAATTGAGCAGTATGTGATGCAGCAATATCTCGCTGTCATTCTGACTTTGGAAATCACATCCGCTTTTTTCTAAACGTTCTCTTTCCTTGGTATAATCGAAAACGTCTCCGTTGCTACCTAGAGCAATCGCTCCTTGCCTTAAACGCAGGAACTGGGGTTGCGCGTTAATGGATGTACTTGGTCCTGTGGTAGAAAAGCGGGTTTGAAACATAATCATTTGAGGCTGATTTTCCTTAATTAGCCTTACCAGCTCTCTGTCGTCTGGTGATGATATGATCAACCCGGAACGCCTTTCAATCCACAAGAACTTCCCATTGGAAAATGCCAGACCATACCATTCATGGCCACGGTGTTGCAGAAAATTGGCACCAATCATGGTATATGTCTGAACTTCAAGGGGATCTTTAACTTCTAAGGGAATCGCTCCGAAGATTGAACACATAGCAACTAACCTCGCTTTCTTTAGCGTGTATTTGAAGGGACTTTTTTTGATTATCTTTGTTTTGGGAATCTTCACCTTATCATTTTATAAACCCGGCGTCAAAACTTGTTAAAAAGTAACTCTTTTGCTAAAATAAAGACTAACTTTTATCATAATTATTAATAGAACAAGATGCCTACTCAAAAAGCCGCCTTTAAATCACTAAGGCAATCTAAAAAACGCCGCTCTCGGAATCTTAAAGTGATTAACAACTTAAAATCACTGAAGAAAAAAACGCGGAAAGCAATCGAAGCGAATCAGAAAGACAGCGCCAAAGAACTTTTAGCTAAAACCATTAAAGCTCTAGATAAGGCTGCCCAGAATAAAAAAATGAAAAAGAATACCGTAGCCCGGTTGAAATCCCGCCTGACGAAAAAGTATAATACTCTAAAATAGATTCCTAAAGTAAGAAGGCGCGACATCGATGTCGCGCCTTCAACTGTTTTGGTTTTCTAAATTCAATCACAAACCTTTATTATCAGTAAGTCAAATAAAAGCGCCGGAGCGGCATTGCTGTTTTTTAATTTGAAATCAATCTCTGAAAGATTCGCGTAAATTTCCTTTAATTTTTCTTCGGAAAAGCGGTTTGCTTGAGGAATAGTTTTTTGCACCACGAAAGGATGCAACTTCAGTTCTTGGGTAATTTCCGCTGGGGTTTTTTTTAGTCTGATCATTTCATTGACTTGAATCAGATTCCTAAACTGCCAGATGAATTTAGATAAAAGCACCAGCGGTTCAGTTCCATTGGCCAGCTGGTCGTGAACCAGTTTAAGCGCCTGCTTTTTTTGTCGTTGCCCCAAGGCATCGGTAAGGTGAAAAATGTTTTCATCGAATTTTGATTGCACAAAAACGGCAACATCTTGCTGGGTGATTGGACGGCCTGAGCAGTAATTAACCAGCTTCTCGATCTCATTGCTCATTTGCCATAAATCTTGCCCCACTTTGGCCACTAATTCTTCCAGCGCATCGCTTTCTATCTTTCCTTCTCTTTTTTTAATCTCATTCAACGTCCACTTTTTCAATTCATTGGCCGAGAGCGGTTCAAACCTTTCGGCTTTTTCTTTAGCCAGCATTTTAAGTAGCGCACTTTTCAGATTGGTTTCTCCTTTTTTGGGTTTTTCTTCTGTCAGACTTCCCTCCCAAAAAATCAGAATGTTGTCTGGAGGGAATTTCTTGTTCTTAATCAGTTCTAGTATCCCCTGCAGCAACTCTTTATTACTGCTTTGAGCAACCACGTTTTTGATTATGATTAATCGTTTCTTTTCCAGCAATCCGGCGGAAAAACATTTGCTTCGAAAATCAGCCAGGGTTAAATCTTCCCCGTCTAGGGTAACAACATTAAGTCCGGAGTGGCTGTATTTTTTAATAAAAGCCTCCTTCAGCTGAATCACTCTCTGTTGAGCGCGGTAGGTATCTTCGCCGTGAATGAAAATAATCATTGTTTATGGTAGTGAAGGCGCGATTCGCAAATCGCGCCTTCTGCGTTAAAATTTAATTGGCGTCAACTCTCCCCAATTCTTGCCCGCTTTCGCTTCCGCTTCAATGGGAACTTTAAGCTGGTAAACGGTTTCCATTATTTCTTTAATTTTCCGAGCCAATAATTTTACCTGATCGCTTTGTACTTCAAACACCAATTCATCATGCACCTGCAGAATCATTTTGGCAATCTTTCCCGTTTCGTTCCCTTTTAATTGCGCCAGTTCTTTTTGAACGGAAATCATGGCCAGCTTCATCAAATCCGCGGCCGTCCCCTGAATCGGCATGTTGACGGCCATTCTTTCCGCCGCGTTTCTAATTTGTACTACTCCGGAATTGATTTCCGGCAGATAGCGCCGGCGGCCAAAAAGAGTCTCCACATAACCCATTGATTGGGCCAGTGCTTTGGTTTGATCAACATATTCCTTTACTCCTTTAAAAGCGGAGAAATATTTATCAATAAACTCTTTGGCTTTTCCTCGGTCTATTTGGGTGCGCCAGGCCAAACCGTATACGCCCATTCCGTAAAGGACTCCAAAATTAACTTCCTTGGCCGCGTAGCGCATTTCTTTGGTTACTTTATCCAGGGAAACTTCGTTGATTTCCGCGGCCGTGCTTTTATGAATATCTTCGCCGGCCTTAAAAATGCTGATCATCTTCTGATCGTTAGCCAAAGAGGCCACGATTCTCAATTCGATTTGGGAATAGTCAATGGATAGCAAATCGTAGCCTTTTTCCGCCACAAATGCTTTGCGGATCTCCCGGCCGACTGCCGTTCGAATCGGAATATTTTGCAAATTAGGGTCAGAGGAAGAAAGCCGGCCAGTGGCGGCAATGGTCTGGTTAAAGTTGGTATGGACCCGGCCGGTACGGGGATTGATTAATTTAGGAAGCGCGTCTAAATAAGTTGATTTGAGTTTAGTATATTCCCGATATTGTGAAATCAAATCGATAATCGGATGTTTGCCGCGCATTTTTTCCAATTCTCCGGCTGCGGTGGAAAAACCGGTTTTTATTTTTTTAATGTCATCCGTTGATATCTTTAATTTTTCGAAAAGGATTTCCTTTAATTGAAGGGGGGAGCTGATATTGAATTCTTTTCCGGCTAATTGGTAGATCTTTTTTTCAATACTGCTAATTTCTTTAGCAAAATTTCGGGATTTATTGTTTAAAAATTCAGGATCAATTTTTACCCCATTCGTTTCCATTTCGGCAAGCACCGGAATCAGGGGAACTTCGATTTTTTCCAAAAGTCCCAAGTTAACTTTAGCTTCCAGCTGTTCGGTAAGCGGCTTTACTAAACGGTTGGTGTAATCGGCATCTTCACAGGAATAATAGGATACTTTATCAATCGGAACTTGATCCATGGATATCTGTTTTTTTCCTTTTTCACCGATCAACTCCTCAATGGGGATCATTTCGTGCCCCAGTTCGGAAAAGACCACGCTATCTAAATTATGCTGCCGGGAACCGGGATTCAATAAATAAGAAGCGATCATGGTATCAAAAGTGATTCCTTGGAGGTTAATTTTCTTTTTCCGAAGCACTTCTAAATCATATTTAATGTTATGCCCGTATTTGGCAATCTTTTTGTCTTCTAAAATTGGTTTCAATTCTTTCAAAAAACCTTCTTTAGCCACAACAAAAAAAGCCTTTCCTTTTTCCCAGGCAAAACTGATTCCAATTAGCTCCGCTAAAATAGGATCAAGGCTGTTGGTTTCGGTATCTATGGCAAAGGCGGATTCTTTTTTAAGCTTGGCAATAAAGTGGGAGAATTTATTAGGATCATCTATTAATTGATAATCGTGTTGTTCTTCACCGGGCTTGTTTTTTTTGTCTTTGGTCGGAGCTTGAAATAAATCGATTCTCCCTTGAGTGGAATTTTCGGGCAATTTATTCAAGAGGCTTTTGAATTCGAGTGATTGAAGAATTGCTACCACTTTTTGCCGGTCATAATCGCCTAATTGGCATTTTTCCAAATCAAATTTTATCGGCACATCATTCACAATTGTCGCCAGCCTCTTGCTTAATAGGGCGTCTTTTTTGTATTCGATTAATAGTTTTTTATTCCGCTCCGATATTTTTTGGCTGAGTTTATCTTTCTTGTTTAAGGACTGGAAAATTTTATCCAGCGTACCAAAAGTCTTTAATAAACCGACTGCTCCTTTTTCTCCAATTCCTTTCACCCCGGGAATGTTGTCGGATGCGTCTCCTTTTAATGCTTTTAAATCAATCATCTGCTCCGGGCCCAAACCATCGTATTTTTCTTTGACCGCTTTTTCATCGTAAACAATCGTGTCGGCGATTCCCCGCTTCATCGTATAAATCTCGGTATTGTCATCTACTAATTGCAGCGCGTCTAAATCGCCGGTAACGATTATCGTTTTCAAATCCTGCAGCTCTTTTTGATGGCTAATCGTTCCGATTAAATCATCCGCTTCAAAGCCGTCTTTTTCAAAAATGGGCACCCGAAACGCTTCCACTAAATCTTTGATGATGGGAATCTGCTCATACAGTTCGTCCGGCTGCTTTATTCGGGTGGCTTTATATTCTTTGTACTCCTCGTGCCGGAAAGTGGGCGCTTTTTTATCGAAAGTGACCGCCACGTATTCCGGCTTGAGCTCTTTGAGCACTCTTAAAAAAATAGTGGTAAAACCGTAAACGGCATTAACTAATTTACCGTCTTTGGTTGTAAGCGGCGGCAAGGCATGAAAAGCCCTATGAATCAGGGCGTTACCGTCAATAATTACAAATTTTCTTTGCTTCACTACCATATACTAAATCTACTGGAAATTAGGCAAAAAGGGAAATTATTTTTTTGTTAAAACCAACGGCTCACCACCCGAATCTTCTATCGCCTCAATTACCAAATCCTGACCATACTTCCAATCTTCTCCCCGCTTGGTGCCAGGATCATTGGTGATAAATTGATCGCCTTCGTAGCCGATGACCAACAGCATGTGATAATCCTGGTAATGGTACCAGGGGTTATTAAGAATTTTGGCCGTGGCCGGGATTACTACCGGATTACCCCTATTGATTTCCTGTTTGATTTTCAGAACTGAGGTATCGGAAATAAATCTGGCCGTATAACCGGACCAATAACTTTCAATGAATGTTTTCAGCTGATTCGGAAAAAGATCAGTGGTCACTTCATAACCAAGCTGATCGACCTGAAAGTCAATCATCCGGCGCAGTTCTGTTTGGGCATCGGCTGGCGGAATTATTCCTTGGGGATATTGATTGCCTTTTAAATATTCATAAGCCATCAAAAGCGCCGCCTCTTCGCAAGCCTCTTCGTCATAAACATCCCATTTGGCATAAGGAGCTTGAACGGTATAGGGAACGTCCAGAAGGTGAATTTGGCCGAATTCACCTTCTTCAGCCGGCAAGAGCGGTTGCTCCGTTTGATTAGTATTAGTAACCGATTCCTCATCAGTAATACGCGGCGCAAAAACCCGAGCTTGCGTTTCCACGCCTTCGGGCCCCCGCCATAATTGGTTTAAAACAAAAACAATAGCTGAACCGCCAAAAATAATGACTAATAATAACCTTTTGAAATACATAAATCACATTTAAATTATCACTAATCTAATTAAAAAACAATTAGCTTTTTACATTTGGCTACGGACCTAAAGGTCCTACCTACGAAGATCCTGCCTTCAAGCTTTGCTCCACTACCGTGGCTCGAATGGTGATGACTTGCTGCTATTTAAAAATCATCACTCCAATCTTTCCAGTTGGGGTTATTTTGATTTATTAATTTTTCCTTCCTCCACCTTGGCCCGGCTTTCAGTTGTCTTTCTCTTTCCAACGCTTCTATCCGTGTAGAGTACTCTTCCAAGTAGACCAGTTTATCTACATTGTATCGAGCGGAAAAAGACTTTTTTACCGCCTTACTTTTATGTTCTTCCATGCGCCGGATAATATTATTAGTCATACCGACGTATAAAACCGTATGCCGACAATTGGTGGTGATGTAGGTGTAATACCGCCTGTTTTTCATAGCAGTGTGCTTGCTAAAAGTAACGGGTTCGCCACGCTCCCCCCGGTCGCTCGCGAAATGTTTCTTTAGCAATCCATTACGAGGAGTCCCGCTTACTGCGGGGCGACGAAGTAATCCCGTTACTTTTAGTAATCTTCTTCCTCCACCTCTCCCACAGCCTGTACTTTTTTACCAGCAGGCCGGCGCTGACGATAATTATTCCTGCCGACAATACTATTGCGTATTGCCAAAACTGCCTGGATTCAGAAATTGGGGGAACCGTGGTAACTTGCTGCTCTGATTCTTCTGAAACCCCTTGGACCTGAGGCAAAACAATATCGGACTGGTAACGGGGAAGGATTTGATACTCGTCTCCGGACTGGCTGACAATGCCGGTTACTCGCACCAACTGCCCGTCTTCTAATTCCGGCTTCTTAATTCCCGTTGTTGATTTGATGGCAATCTTGGCCTCTTTAGGACCGCCGTAATCTAAATAGAGATTAGTTCCTTTTTTATCCACCAGATTCCCTTCTATGGTAACTAAAACCCCTTCTAATGATTCATCAATTTCCTCGGAGGTAATAACCATTGGCTCGGGAACAATTTCCTGTGGTTCCATAATTACAATATCTTCCGCCGAGCTGATGTTTACCTTTTTCTCTCCGCTGGCTTCCGATAATTTTCCGGTTACCTGGATGTAATCGCCTAAATTCAGTTCCGGAAAATCCTTTTTAGAAGAATAGATTTGGATGCCGCTTTGGTCTTGGATAAGATAAAATTTTTGGGATCCCAAGATTCCCGGCTCAACTATTACCCATCCTTCTACTTGAATTAAATCCCCTTTTTCCAGTTTCTTGGCATCAAGGATGTTGGTAACCATCGCTTTTTTATTTGTCGTTGCGGATTCACTGCCATTGGAATCACTCTCTTCTAATTCCACCTCGCTGATTTCGTTTTTAGAACCGGGGGTAGGAATATCGGTCCAAACCCAATTGTCCGAAAAATCCTGGCGGGCAAACGAAATGTCTTCCGGTGATTTTTCATAAGCTACTCCGCTGATAATTTCACCGCGGGGATTTATCAGATATACAGTGTCTTTAGCATTGTTTAGAGTAAGGCCTGAATCTGTTCGGGAAACCAGTAAATACTCCTGAGCCGCGACAACGGTATCTTCGGTAAAAAGATAATAGTCTTTTAAATCGGTAATCTGCCAACCCATTAAATCAACTTCCCTTTCTTCTAAATTCACAATTTCAATCCATTCGCCCTCGTTATCTGATCCTGCCACATTAGGCATTAATTCGTTCAGTAATATTTTTTCCGCATAATCATAATCGGAAACAACAATAACCGCAGATGTTTCCGAGGCGGCATTGTTAGAATCAACCGCTTTCAAAACTACCGAATAAGTTCCTAATTCGCTATAAGCATGCTGGGTTTCTATCCCTTCAGCGCTGTTTCCATCGCCAAAATCCCAAAAGTATTCCAATGAGTCATTATCCGGATCAGAGGAATCCGAGGCGTCGAATGTTACTTCTATTCCCACTTTGGTTTCTGAAACCAAATCCATTTTGACCAACGGTGGCTGATTATTATCAACTAGGATATTTTCTGTACCAGGCGTAGGATCGGTCCACACCCATTCGCCCGAAGAAAGCAGGCCGTATGATTTTCCTTCTGGCGCGCTTTCGGAATATTCCGCCAAGAAAGCTTCCTGTTCGTCGGGATAGTAAAGGACCGCTTGATCGCCGCCGCTATTGTTCAAGGCAATCCCGCTCGCTTCGCGGTAGATTACCAATAATTCATTGGGATTAATAATGGTTGAGGGAATATCGTCACCGTTTATAGAATAGCGAGCGGCGCTGGAATCGCCCAAGCCCCAGCCAGTAAGATCAACTGTTTCGCCTCCGATATTCTTAAGCTCTATAAATTCTCCTTCGGAATCAGAACCTTCTGGATTCGGTAAAATTTCATTAATAATAATGCTGCCGGAATATTCGCCCGGGGGCAGAGAATTTGAGTTTTCGTGGATAACGACAGTAATGGAACTGGAGCTATCGGCTAAACCATCATCAACGGTCAGGGTAACCACATAATTACCAGCTGCTGCGTAGCCGTGCTCGGGCGCTAGCTCGGAAGCGGCGGCGCCATCGCCGAAATTCCAACGGTACTCCAGCGAATCATCATCCGGATCATAGGAATCGGACCCATCAAATTGAATTGTTTCTCCCACAACCGCTTCAATGTTTGATCCGGCATCTGCTACCGGCGGCTGATTGGCTAGAGTAAAAATATTTTCCTCATTTGGAGTGGATGTGGTGGTCCAATTAAATTCTCCCTCCAAAGTACGCGCGTAAGATTCCCCTTCTGGCACTGCTCCGGAATAAGCCGCCTCTGCTAATAAAACCTCATCCGGCTGATACAATTCTACTTGGTCGCCGCCGGAATTGTTTAAGGTAATGCCTGAAACAGACCGGTCAATCACTAAAAACCCGCCGGCCTGCACTAAGGTGGAATCCAAATCCGCTGGATTAATCACATAATTGGTTTCGCTGGAATCGCTGATTATCCAATCCGCTAAATCTTCGGCCTGGGAACCAATGTTTTTCAGTTCAATGAACTCGCCGTCGCTATCCGTTCCTTCAGGGTTGGGGAGTAATTCATTAATAATGATATCGTCAGAATAATTTTGGGGCGAAGCGGATTGATTGGCGTTGCCGGGAGTGGGTTCAGCGTATTCTTGAAAATCCAACG
>PFMD01000049.1 GCA_002784945.1 Candidatus Kerfeldbacteria bacterium CG_4_10_14_0_8_um_filter_42_10 | reverse complement strand
CTATCTTTTGGCGCCTCGTTGGAGAATTTTCCGTTTTTGAACCAAATCGTTCTCAAGCCTAAATTCTTGGAAATTGCTATTTCGCTTTTGATCCTGTCGCCGATCGACCAGCATTGATTTGGATTATAATTGAATTTTCTCAGGCACTCCCGGTAATCGTTTTCTGACTTACTTTCCTTAAACGAGATCGATTGGAAAAACTGCTCAATTCCCAATCTGCCTAAAAGCTCTTTCCTTTTTTGATCACCTTTGGCAATCACGGCTAAGATGTACTTTCTACTGTAGGCGCCAAGAATATAATCAACACCCTCAAAAAGACAATCTTCGTCAGGATTATACAAAGTACGGTTGAAATCAAATATTATCAAACCCCTAGCCATTTTAACAAGAATAAGGATTAACCGATAAAGTCAATTCTATCATATTATATTGAACTATGAAAGAAACAAAAAGACCATTCCCGTAGAGCGGGATTGGTCTTTTCTCCTCCTTATTTTATTTAGAGAATCGAGTCTTTGGCAGCTTTGGCCACTCGGAATTTGAGTACGGTTTTAGCAGGAATTTGAATCTGCTCTCCGGTGGCTGGGTTTCTGCCGGTTCTAGCGTCGCGGTGCTTTTTTACCATCTTCCCGATTCCAGGAAGGGTGAATTCACCGGCGCTCTTGGTCTCGCTATAGGCAAGCTCGGTTAAAGCTTCCAACATGGTGACAACGTCTTTCTTGGCCAAACCGGTTTTCTCGGCCAGAGTTGTCATCAATTGAGACTTGGTCATTTTGCTCATATGCTAAATGCTCCTTTACTAATTAGTTATACACAGCTTAATTATTATATCAGAAGTATATATGATTTCGTCAAATTTGACCAGTTTCTCCTCGCCTAGGCGAGGAGAACCCTGAACGAAGTGAAGGGTCCTTTAGTCTCAGAAAAAATGTAACATTCCATCTTGCCTAGTATTCTTATTTCAATGCAATCTCACCCTGATCGGCCAGATCATTTAATGAGTTGATCTTTATTTTTCCGCTGGAGATAGAGTAAAGGCTATCATCAATATATAAGTTGCGACTGATGCTGTTGTCGCCTTCGCCAAAGTAATATCCCGCTTTTTGAAAGGCGGAATCGTCTTCATAATGGGTTATTCTACCTTTTAGCTCAAAGCCTTTATCCAGGGAAATGTTATAGACGTAGGTTCCCTGATAAACATAGTCTCCATAGGTAAATTTCTCGGTATTCGGATCGTCTTTAAGGCTTTGGCCTATCTCCGCCAAAAGAACGGGAATAGCCAAAAGATTCTTGCCTTTACTGAACAAAAAGGCTTTATGGTCGAAAAGCACCGGGGAATCCGTTCCGCGGTCGCCAATTACCACTTTGTGCAGTTCTTTAGGATTGGCAAAATCAGTTACGTCAAAAATGGCCATCTTTAAACCTTGATACCAGGCAAAGTCGGCCCCAGCCTCTTCGGCATCCACCGCCTCTTTGCCTACTCCAATAATGTGGTTCTCGTCATAAGGATGCAGGTAATCGGAATAGCCGGGAATTTTCAGCTTGCCCAAAATTTTGGGATTAGCGGGATCCGAAACATCCAGCGTAAAAAAGGGATCCACTTTTTTAAAGGTTACTAAATAGGCTTTGTCGCCCATAAAGCGGGCGGAGTAAATCTTTTCGCCGGGAGCAATATCTTCGATTGATCCGACTTGGCTCAAATTGCTATCAAGAATATAGACGTTGTTCGTAGAATTGCTTTCCATCTGACTGACATGACCGATGGTTGTGGCAAGGCGAAAATAGTCCTTGTGTTCATCCATGGAAAATTGATTCAAGACTGTTCCGGGAACCGTTGCCTTTTTTTGATATTTCACTTGGCCTTGATTAAGGGAAAATTTGTAAACCACCGTTTCTTCATCACTGGAAGGAATAAGCTCGCTCAAAATGCCGCCGGAATAATTGTAGTTGGTGTTGGCTACGTAAAGATTTTTGAGCGAGGCGTAAATGTTGCTGCCGCCGCCCAAAATCACTTCTTTGCTGATCTCTTTGTCGTAATCGTCAATCGGCAATCCGACCACGGTTAAATACTGATTATTCACAATCGGTTCAATGTACGAAACGGAAGAACATTTTACCATGGAATCAAATCCCTTTTCTGCTCCGGATAGTTCGCTTGCCTGATAATCCCGAAAAATTGGGACTATTGTACTGTCGGTCAAATCGGTTGGTTTGCTTTCTAAAATCTGGTAATCCGGATAGCTGTTCAAGACAAAGTAAACGTAATTGTCTATTTTCCGCGAAGAATGATAATCCCCTTCCAGCTCAATTTTTCTTTTCAAATCGGGGTTTTTAGGATCCTTCAAGCTGTAAATTTCCATGAAGGTCAAAGTGCTGTAGCGGGGAATCATTTTTAAATCCGAGGCTTCATTATTATAAAGAGGATAACGATAACCAAATACCAGCAGATTATCGTCTTGAATAAACAGAGCGGTCGGCGTGCTTTCATTGTCATAGGTTATTTTGGAAAGCAGCTCGGCCTGATCAGTCGGATAAGCCTGCGAGATGGTTACCAGCTTTTCCGCAATCGTGTAAATGTATTTGCCGTCGGTCTTAACGGTATCCGCTTCATCCACCCCTTCTACCTGGATATTGGTGGCGGAATACTCCGCGCCGCCGCCGCCTTCGGCCGCTTCTTTCGTCGGAGCCAGCCCCAGCAGCATGTCAGAAGAACGGTAATTCAAGGCCTGTTCGGTATTCTTCAACTTATTGTAAAGAGCATCGCAAGACGCGAACTTAGGCAGGCCGCTTGCAATTAACGCTTGGTTGGTATTGTGGTTTATCGACACTTGATAGTTAAGAATAATAATCAGCGCAACTGTGAAAAGACCGCAGATTGCCAGCACCACCACGAAAAACGACCAGCTGATCAAGTTTTTCGCTTTGGGGAGAGCGCCTTTTTGGGATTTCATATATTTTAGTTAAAATTATTTAAATAGTTTCGTTAAAATAGGATTGATCACCGATAGAATAACGCCGAAAAGCAAGGCCCACCAAAAATTCTGGACGTCAAACCCATCTACCAGGTGAGCCATCAGCATTATCAACAACGCATTAATCACCAGCGTAAACAGACCTAAGGAGAGAATGTTGATCGGCAATGTTATAATCACTAAAATCGGCTTTAGCACCAAATTAATTATCCCCAGCACGGCGGCGGCTATGACCGCTACTAAAAAACCGGAGACAGTTACCCCGGGCAATAAATAAGCGCCAATAATTATGGCTACTGTCAAAATTAACCATTTAATAATTATGCTCATATTTGGACAGTTATTAATAATATATCCAATTGTAGCAGATTTTTAAGAATAGAAAAACTGTTCGGGGATGAACCCGAACAGGTAAGATTATTGATGAACAAGCTTATTTGGCCGCTTGATGAAATTTAGCAGCGACCTGTTCGGGGATAATCAGAAACTCCCCGGGATACACCTCGATGGGATGGCGATCGTCCATTGCCCGATCCGAACACCAATCATGCTGTTCGATAATCTCCTGAAGGAGCGAGCGGCACTGACCCATCCTTAAAGCCAGGTAAAGCTTTAACTCGGCAGGATTCATGTTTTTTCGGGCCTTTTCGGGCGACGTTCCAAAGAGCATATCAACCGTCTCAGCTACTAACCCCTTGTCGAGCAGCATTCGCGCCACTGACTTAGCAGGGGCACCTTCCGGCAGACCCGACATTCTCTGAGCCTCCCGCATACCGTTTTGATGCCTCTCGTGCCAAGGGATTTTTTGACTGACTTTCGCGTTCGGCATTGCCTCCTCCGACCGTTAAATGAAAAAAGAGCCTGGTTCTATATTATAAAAATTTTAACATGCCATTTGATTTAGTCAAATGGATCCCACGCCAGATAGCAAACAAACGAAAGAGAAGATGCCTGCCTGCGCGTAGCCGCTCCGGCGAAGGCAGGCGCATCTTCGCTTTCGTTTAATGCAGGAATAGAAAAACCTGCGGGCCGAAGCACGCAGGTGTTTTTTGTACTATGTCTCTAAACTTATCTTGCTCTCTTATAAGCAGGATTTGCCTGCTGGCGCTGCAAGATTGTTGTTCTTCTTGCCACAATAGCATCTCCGATAGGCGCGTTGGTTCCGAGTGATCGCCTTAAATTTCCGATTTCTCGGGCAACCTTGGCAGAAAACACAATCCATTCTCCCGGATAAACCAGCATCCGATAACACCCTTCGGTCATCGTCGGATTTTCCGCATAATCCCAGGAGTGATTTTCCGGCTGGGCCATTTGCATGATTAATCCATCGCCCGTCCCCTTGGCCATGGCATCCAGTAGGAGCAGGTCTTCCCTAGCCATGCTTTGAGGAGGTTTTCTCAGATCAATTCCCAACAACAATTCCACCGCTAAGCGACAACGTCCCAGCTCCACCGACCGTTTCACCATTTCCCCAAGCGTCATATTGTCAGTTAAGTCCGTTGTTTTTTGCCCCCATTTAAGCACTGTCCGGCGCGTCCTTTCATGAGCTTTTTCGGCATCCACATTTTCTGTCGCCATTTATGATTCCTCCGAACTAATGAAACCTGAATGAACTTTCCATATTTTATTGGAAATCAAAAAAAATAGCAAGTATTATTTAGCCGCATAGATTTTTATTATTCCATCATCATATACGGCGTTAATTTTCGGCGAAAAATCGGGAAAATTCAAATGTTCGACTGGACCGTAAAAGACATAGTCCACTTCCTCTGGGATGCTGATATTTTTGTAAATCTTCATTACTTGCTCTACTCTTTCATCAGGAACCAGCCCTACGTCTCCCCCGCCGGCACCAATATAGACATTGCGAACGGCGAAAAGAAGATTTGATCGCTCTTGCCCAAGTGGCCAGATCGCAAATACGCTCTTTGGATCAGTATTGGCTTTAATCCAATCAAGCGGCCGCTGGTACAAAGTCTGATCCCAAACCACATCTCCTCGATAAAAAGGATTTCCGGGCAAAATAAGGAACAAAAATTGAACAAAAAAGGCCAAGAGGCTTAAAACCACAACTCCTTTTTTAAAACGGTCGAATGATTTTTCGGCGGTAAAACTATCCACCGCGGCTAAAACAACAAAAATATCGAAGATCACTATGGCATAAAAACTAAAACGATTAATGAACACAAAAACTAAAAAAGAAGCAATAATAAAGGGAAGATAGTTTCGCAACGATTTTCTTGCCAAAAGAATAATAATGATTAGGGGAAAAAGATGCAAAAACGGATCAATAAAATCAATTAATAATTTTAAATCCGGCCAGAATCCGCCGTAGTACCGATCAAATGAATTAATAAAAACTACCGACAGACTAGATAAAGCAAGCAAGATTAGCGGCAATAATCTATATTTTTCTCTATTTTGAATATAAGTGATAACCAATCCCAAAATAAAAATAGCGGCAAGAGCAAAATGAAAAAAGGGCAACAGTATCGCGGCCGGAATAATGAACCACTTTTTTTTCCGTTCAAAAAATAAAATGAGCATAGCGATTATCGCTGGAAAATAGGCAAAGCCCCGCTCAATTAAGCTATAAGCTATTGGCTGATAAAGCCAGATAAGCGGGGAACTAAACAGAACCAGAATAGCAATTAACGGCCAATCCGCTGGGCGATATTTTCGGAGAAATAATAAAAAAATAATTAACCAAAAAACGGTAATTAATTTCATCGCCAGATATACATTCAGAAACAGCTGAAAAAAAGAAACGATGCTTAATTGAAGCCAAAAGGGTGTATAATGCGACCCTGAAAAATAAGGATTTTCCGGTGGAACTCCTGCTAATATATTACGAGCAATACCCGCGTAAAAATACTGATCCCTAACGGGATAATCCAAATGATATTCGCCGTTATTGGTAGCGAGTATCGGAAATATCAAAAATTGGATTATCGCTCCTGCAACGATAATCCCTAAAAAAACTAATAATTCCTGCCTGGAAAATTTTTTCATTAAAACCTAATCACCTACTTTCCCAATCCCCCGAAGCGATTCGGAATAATTTCTTTTGATGATACGAAAATTATATCATTTTTTCCCTAAAAAAAATACTGGCATCTTGGGCAAGATGCCAGCGAAAGGGGTTTGCTGTCAAAGCAGCCTCATACTTTCGGGGTTATACCTTCTGGGCGCAGGCGCAGGTGGGATCCGACCAGATGATTTTGAGCTGGTCGCCATCCTTCACGCCGCCGGGCAGAAACAGGACGCGCCCCTGCGACGAGGTCTGCTTTACCAGAGGAAAGCAGAACTCTTCTCCGTTCGGCTGCAGCCGAACGACCTGGGGCATTACCATTGGCGGATCACCGCATGGCGTCTTACTCTTGGCAGCATGAAAATAGCGCTCTGCTCCGGTGGGTACGGTGATAACCGCACCAGCTTCTAGCTTAAAGCTAGAAGGGCCCTCGGACATGAGTTATTCCTCCTTAAGAGACAAGGTTCGATGGATTTTCAACTATTACTAAAATACTGTTATCACCATTTAACACGCCTTCCGTTCTGCTGTCAACCTTTAGGGCCACTCCTTCGTTACTCTCCTATTTTTTCCCAAGATCCTTCATCGGTAATATCGCTTAGCGCCACATCTTTGTGGGCCTCCAGGCAAGAAATGCATTCGACAAATTCTTCTCCTCTTTTGTACAATTTTCGGTAGCCGCAGGGAACGCAGATATACCATCCCTCGTCGTTCACTAACTCGCCTACGCGATAGAATTCTCTTTTTTCGCTCATATTTTTTGTTAGATTTAATTATTAAAATAGTTTACGGGGTTAATCCAAGCTTCCAGCGCCGATTGATTCGCAACATACCCTTTTAGCTCCACCGCTCCCCCCTTATGCAGGGCAAAATGCAGATGTTTTCTTTCCTGGTCGGTTTCCGAGCTGAAGCCTTTACCTAAAACGCCAATTTTGGCTCCTGCCGCTAAAATTACTCCCTGGGCAGGAACAGTTGATACATTCAAATGGCCGTAAAGCGCAGTAACTGTTTCTTTGTTAATTGAGCACTGCTGGATAACGTACCCGCCGTAGCCATTAGCCCAGCCTTTTTGAATAATCGGACCATTACAAAAAGCGGTCACCGTTGCTTCTTTATCTAATTCATCCGGGAGCAATTCAAAATCAACTCCGGTATGGTAGCCGGCGAACCTTTCCGGCTGGACCGGCGAATTTTTGGGAGTAATGTAAATACCAAACGGCTTTTTGGTAATTCTTGTTTGGGGATTATCTAAGGGAGATTGAAAATCAATTTTTTGTTCAGTGCTAGAATTAGTTTTATCTAGATTAGCTCCTAGGTTTGTACTATTTTGCAGCTGATTATTGCTATTACCAGATTGAATGGGAGGATTTCTTAAAATCGCGATCAATAAAGTAGCTGCGGCCAGCATAATCAGAATGATAATCGGCAAACGTTTCATTTTGTCCAAATAAAATATTACTTTTTAATTGCTTTTCCCTTGGCATCGATGCAATCAAGAAAAAACTTGCTTTTTACTTTTATCCGGTAGCACACCGCTTGGCCGGTTTTCTTTCGGCTGACCACGCCCGTTTTCTCAAGACCGCTCAACTGGTGCGAAACCGCGCTAATGCTCATCCCTAATAGCCTGGCAATATCCGATACGTACAAATCTTGGTATTTTCGAATCGCCAGCAGAATTTTAATTCTGGTCGGATCAGACATTACCGAACACCAATCGCTGTGGCTGTTGATATCCTTGGATATTTTTAAAAATAATTTTTTGCCTTGCTTGAGTTTGGATTGAGAAAGCATGCTTCAGAGTTATTATTGATTATTTGCTCAACTATTCAAATGATATTTTATGATATAATATTTGTCAAGTGCTTCTTAAAAAATATCGTTAAATTGATTTGACCTAGGTCGGAATGATTGATATTATGAATTTCAATAATCTGGTTCTTTAATTGATTTGGCTGAGGTTAGCCAAAGTTTCCCTGCTAAAGGAGAGAGCTATGAACCGTAAAACAGCTGTGGTCGCGTTGCTTTGTTTCGCCCTGCTAACGGCATGGCATTGGTTCTTTATTTTCCCCTTTGGCTTGACTTTATTGAGCTGGTTAGGCTCTCAAAGGGAGGAAAAAGACCAGCAGCAAAGCAAAAAGTGCTGCCCTGAATGCGGATCAAGATGTTTCCTCGGCGAACCGATCAGCGGAGGGAGCAATTTCGGACCGTTAGGGCTATTGTTTCCTGCAGTTTCGCTCACCTACTTGTGCCGCTGCCAGAATTGCGGCCACCTTTGGACCCAATAGCACCGCGCAGTATGTTATGTATAGTATCGTACTGCGCTTTTTCATATAAATTTTTTTGGGCGCTCTTTTTTAACGGCCCGGCGCCTTATTTGAATATTATGGCTGCTTTTGTTTCTAAAATGGACGGGAGTGCGATAATTGGGCCTTTGACCCGCTTTTTTAGAATAGCGCATTTCGAGCAACTAATTTTTTTATAAAATAAATGGGTACGGTGATAATTAAAGCGATCGATTCCATTAACGCTCCCAGAGTTATTATCCGGCCTAAATACTGATTGATTATTTTGTCTACGAATTGATCCCCGATTTTAAAATAAATCATTGCCCATCCTAAAACCGCCAGAAATAGAATGCCCCAGAAAGCGTTTTTAAAATCGGCGGCGCTGGGCGCTATTGAAGCCGCGATACTGACGGCCAGATAAAGAAAAAACCAGAAAGTCCACTGGCTAGCGTAACTGCTAAAAAAATCTGCGGCGCTTTGAAAAAGTTCCGTCAGGTTAGAAAAAAAGGATGCGCCGAAATCAATACTGGGCAGATCCTGCTGGTATTTAAAAAGAAAAAAGAGTCCCAGCAGAGTAAGACTGCAGCCGAAAAGCGGCGCCAGTCCGATCAGGGGTTTTCCGATAATCGGCACTTTGGGCGGGCCGTGTTCTACTGCTCCTCCTTCGGGCGCAAAAAAACGAATGCGGGATATTCTGGCTCGCATTAAAACGCAGGCCACGGCATGGCTTAATTCGTGCGTTATTATTCCTAAAGTAATGAATAAACGGTAGCCTCGGCGCGGAAAAATACGGCACCATAAGTAGTCTAAGATAAAACTAAACAGCACTAGTAAAGCAAACCAAGCAATGAAAGCGAAGTAAGATGATAAATTCACAATTTAGCTTTTTAGGTTTTTAGCTTCTTAGCTTATTAGCTTCTTAGCTTTTTAGCTTATTAGCTGGTAGCTTGTAGGAAGTAGCTTATTAGTTCTGGGAAGTTAGGCTAAAAAGCTACAAGCTATAAAACTAATCAGCTAAATTAAATACTATTCACCCGAAACAGTGCCGAGGCCTGGGAAAAACCGGAGTTATAGAAGGTGCCGTCTTTTTTCACTAACCGGACCAGCAGGTGATATTCCCCCGCCTCCAGATTAGGGATCATGACGCTCCCCATTTTTTCCTGCTGACTAAAAAAACTGGTTCTCTGCAAGATGATGTCAGATCCGCGGAGTACTCTTAAATCAACCCGGTCCACCGCGGTTAGGTCGCCGGAAAGAGAATATTTCACCATTAGCGGCCCCGGATTTAGAACAGTTTGATTGCCCGGAAAGACAATCGCCACCATGGGATCCTGGGTCTGCTCATTAACATTGGCTTCTGCCTCAGCATTGATGCCTTTCACCGCTTCTTCGGAATTACCGTTAAAATAGTGGCTTTGATTCAGCCACGACCATCCGACTAAAATAACCACTATAGCAGCAACTGTTATTAAGAGTGCTTTGTTGTTTATTTTCATCCCGTTAGAGAAAGGAAGCGCTTTAGACGATTTTTTAGATATCTTTTACCCATGCCTGATTTTAGGTATCTTTCTCTGGCAAAAGCATCGTCTTTGTTTAAACACGCTTCATAATAAATTAGA
>PFMD01000069.1 GCA_002784945.1 Candidatus Kerfeldbacteria bacterium CG_4_10_14_0_8_um_filter_42_10 | reverse complement strand
GGCTGGCGGTCTTCCCGCGGCTTTCCCAAAACATCTGCGCCACCATCCACTTTCTGCTGACCGGGCAGGTATTGAAGGGAGAAAATCCGGACGAGCTTCTGCTTCTGCACCAGATGGGGTTGGTTGATGATTCTCTTACCGGCCCTCTCGAGGACATGATTACTCGCCTGGATTTCCGGTCAGTGGAAGAACTGCCCGACATTCCTGGATTATTTTCGGAACGGCTCGAAATTGATGCCAGTACCGTCGCTCTAGCCCTGGAAGGCGCCGCCAGCCAGATCGCTTCGCTAAGCCCGTTCGTTCTAGCACAGGCTACCGCAGTGCTTTTAGAATGCGCTCGGAATACCGAAGGTCTTCGGGTTTCCCTGGAATTCGCCGAGACGGTTTACCTGGAAGAAATCGCGCCGGATCCGGACTATCTGGAGGGGCTCACGGCGTATAAGGAAAAACGCCCGCCGGCTTTTCTAGGCGCAAGAATGCACGCGACATAAAGACAGCACCTAATGTTCAATAAATAAAAACGGGGTGTGTGCACTTTCTTTGAAAGTGCCCGCCCCTTTTTCATTTGTGAAAAAAGGGTATTCGTTTCACTGAACAAATACCCTATTTTGGCATGTGCGATATTGCTCCGGTCAGATAGCTAATTAGCCAGATACCGTAGAAGCAGTAGGCGGTGGCTCGAATTGTTTTGAATTCAAAAATGGATTTCCGTCCCTGGAATTTGGCAATTCGGCCCAGCCACGCTACGGTGACCAGAATGAACATTACGGTAATGCCGGCCGCCCCGGTTATGGAGTGGGGATTGGTAAAATCCCAATATCCTACGACGGAGTACATGATGCTCGTCCCGATTAAATCGGAGAACAGCAGGCTGATGGTATAAACTTTCAGGGCGCTGCCGTATTTACCCTTTTTGACCAGGACGGTGGCGGCTAAATACTCGAACAGAGCCGCCGTAATCAAAGTTATCGCGCAAATGATTTTGTGCCCCACAAACCAGCTGGCGATAAAACCTTCTGTTCCCATGTTCACCCTCGCTTGTTTTGGTTGAATGAACGAGTTTTAAAACCTTATCATAAATCATTCAGTCTGGTCAAACAGAGTGGGTAGGCCGAACGACGTCGTTCGGCCTACCCTTTTATATAAAAATAATCCAGTCCGCCCTTATAAAAAACAGGGGAAAGAACCATGCGTGATTCCTTCCCCTTGTAGGCGAATTTGGCTAAATTAGCCTACTTACGTACAGAACTGATCCCGCTCCGGCCCGACGGAAACGCCGGTAATCGGAACGTCGGCTATTCTCTCTAGCACCGCCAGATAGTCACGGGCATTGGCCGGAAGGTCACCAATCCGGCGGGCCTGCTGAATGGAAGTGAGCCATCCGGGACTGACGTGGCTATTGTAAACCGGCTTGCATCTGAAATATTCCACGGCAGTATCGGGCAATTCCATTATGGTATGGCCGTCCAATTCCAAAGCGCAGGCGATCGGGATATCCGGTTCTTCATCCAAGACATCCAGCTTAGTGACCACAATCTCCGTGCAGCCATTAGCCCATACTCCGTTCCTAAGCTCCAGGGCATTGATCCAGCAGCAATGACGCGGGCGGCCAGTGGTCGCGCCGAATTCCTTTCCGCGCTGACGGATCCCTTCCTCTCTTTCCCCGCCGATCAAAGTTGGCATGGGGTGATTGCCGACCGCGGTCTGGTAGGCTTTGACTATGCCCACAATCGGCCCCAGCCATTCTTTCTTGAGCGGCAGTCCCAGTCCGCTGAAAACGCCGTTGGCGGTAGTGACGGAAGAGGTACAGTAAGGATAACTGACGCCACAGTCCACGCTCAGGAAACGGCCCTGGGCGCCTTCGGCTAAAACCCACTCGCCTTTTTCCAACGAATTGGCCAGTCCTAAATGCAAGGGGCGGGCAATCTTGCAAAGACGGTGCCGTAGCGGCGCACAGCGATTAAGCGCTTCCGACACGCTGGTTTCCGGACAATCAAACGCTTTGAGCTCACGGTTGATGATTGGCACCACGACCTTGAGCCTTTGGCGAAGAATCTCCGGATCCAAGAGATGGGCAACGGTCAAGCTATCTCGGCTGGCCGCATGAGCATAAGCCGGACCGATCCCTCGGCAGGTAGTTCCGATTCCGCCGCCGGTTTTCACTTCTCTGCCCTGGGCCGCTGCTCTGGCCTTGTCCATGGCTACGTCAAGCGTAATATCCCAAGGCATGACCAGTTTAGCGCCAAGCGAAACCCACAGACGATCTTCCAATTCAATTCCGTGAGTTTTAAGCTCGTCCACCTCCTGAAATAAGGCGAACGGATCAATGACCATGCCTTGGCCAAGGCCAAGCTGGACATTCGAATGCAGCACCCCGGAAGGGATCAGGTGAAGAATGATTGTCTGATCGCCGACTTTCACGGTATGACCGGCGTTGTTTCCGCCTTTAGAGCGGACATTCCACCGGAATCGACCGGAAGACAGTTTGTGATCGACAATCCTTCCCTTACCAGTATCACCTCTTTGGGTGCATACCACAAATTCTACGGGCACGTTAAGTCCTCCTTCTATTAGGGTTTATGATAAGGTTCAAACCGTTTTAAAGTATTATATCTTAGCAATAAATGGAGGGTCCGGTCAAATACAAAAACCGGGTAGGTCGGACGACGTCGTCCGACCTACCCGTAATGGATAATTTCCAGCTTAATTATTAAGCCTTCCCCAGTGTCTTCTCCCCTGGCTTCCATCCAACCTGGCACAGTTCGCCGGTTTGAAGCGCCTGTAAAACCCGCAGCACTTCATCGACATTCCGGCCCACGTTCAGGTCGTGCACCAAGTGATAGTGCAGTATTCCATCGGGATTAATGATAAACAAACCTCTTAAGGCTATTCCTTCTTCTTCCACCAGCACGCCGTATTCCCTAGACACTTCATGGGTCTTATCGCTTAGCAAAGGATACTTCAGGTTAACCAAATCTTTCATCCAGGCTTGGTGGCTATTAACGCTGTCTGTGCTGCAGCCCAGTACCACGGTGTTAATCTTCTGGAATTCGGCATAGCGATCCGACATGGCAGTGACTTCAGTCGGGCAGATAAAAGTGAAGTCCAGAGGATAGAAGAAAAACACCACCCATTTACCGCGATAATCCTTGAGCGAATACTGTTTAAATTCTTTGCCGGTTTCTACTCCTGGTAAAGTGAATTCCGGCGCCTGTTGCCCTACTTGAAGAGCAGAACAGCAACATTCATTTAATTCCTCAGTCATTGATTATTTCCTTTCTTTTAGGATAGTAGGCGAATTTGGCCAAATTCGCCTACTACTAAATAATTAAATCAGCTTCAAAACGTTCCACCAGTTTTCAATATACTCGGGCCGGCGGTTTTGGTATTTCAGATAATAGGCGTGCTCCCAGACATCCAGACCGATTATTGGAGTATGCCCCTTTTGGAAAGGGGAATCCTGGTTCGGCAAACCGTAAACCCGCAGCCTTCCCTTTTCATTCCGCACCAACCAAGCCCAGCCGCTGCCAAACAGGGTTTTGGCCGTTTCAGAGAACTGTTCCTTAAAGGAATCGACTGACCCGAACTCTTTTTTAATATCTTTGATTAATGCTTCGTCCTTTTTATTGGACGGGTCCATCAGTTCCCAGAACAGCTTATGGTTATAATAACCGCCGCCGTGATTGCGCAAAGCGTTTTTATCTTTCTGATCGATCGACAACTCATTCACTTTAGCTAAAAGCTCCTCCACCGGCATTTCTCCGAGATCCGGATGCTCGGCTAAGGCTTTGTTGAAGTTATCGGTATAGGCTTGATGATGTTTGGAATGGTGAATCTCCATCGTGGATGCGTCAATAAACGGCTCCAGAGCATCATAAGCATAATTGAGTTTAGGCAATTCGTATTTCATGGTAGTAAATTTAATTATTAATGATTCTTCCTATTTGGTCTTTTGTTGATAGTTTTTCAGGCCGCGCTTAAGAGTTTCTAAAACCAAGGTCGCGCATTTCTGGCGGGTCGGGGTAAGTTCCGATAAACCCAGATATTCCAAAACATCTTTAGCGGACAGTTGCTCTAATTCGTTAATGGATTTTCCTTTGATCGCCTCGGTGAATAAAGAAGCGGAAGCCTTGCTGATTACGCAGCCCGCTCCGTCAAAAGCGACCGCTTTAACTTTTTTGTGACTGTCCAATTTTACGAAAAGTTCTATTTCGTCTCCGCAAAGGGGATTTTTTTCTTTATGGTGCAGATCCGGCTGGGCGATTTTGCCGAAATTGCGCGGATGCTTGGAATGATCGATAATTTCTTCTCGATAAATGTCCGAGGTGTTCATGGCAAAAGTTCTTTAGCTTTATTAATTACTTCCACCAGTTTATCAACGTCCGCTTGGTCATTATAGAGATAAAAACTGGCTCGAGCCGTAGCTTGGGTTCCCAGCCGATTCAAAAGCACTTGAGCACAGTGATGACCAGCTCTAATCGCCACGCCCGCTTCATCAAAAATGGAAGCCAGGTCATGCGGATGGATCTCGCCGATATTAAAGGACAGTATCCCTCCTTTGTCTTTTGGTTCCAGCGGGCCGTAGATTTTAATTCCGGGAACAGCCTTAATCTTTTCTAGGGCATAAGTAATGATGGTCTGTTCGTGCTGCCAAATATTCTCCAATCCAACGTCATTCAAATAATCAATGGCCGCTCCTAAACCGACTGCCTGGGCGATCGGCATGGTGCCCGCTTCAAACTTGGCCGGCAAATCATTCCAGGTCGTTCTTTCTTTGGTTACTTCTTCAATCATATCGCCGCCACTCATAAATGGGGGCATTGCCTCGAGCAGTTCTTTCTTACCATAGAGTACTCCGATGCCGGTCGGCCCCAACATTTTATGGCCCGAGAAAGCGTAAAAATCGCAATCCAATTCTGATACATCTACCGGCAGATAAGGAACGGCCTGGGCGCCGTCTACCAGCACTCTCGTTCCATTACTATGCGCTTTAGTAATGATTTCTTTCAAAGGATTAACCACTCCTAAAACGTTAGAAACGTGCGTTAAAGCCAGTAATTTTGTCTTTTTACTTAGCAGACTATCCAGCCCAGTAATCTGTAAATGACCCTCGTTATCAATCGGAATAAATTTCAAAGTCGCTTCTTTTTCTTTAGCTAAAACTTGCCAGGGAACCAGGTTGGAGTGATGTTCCATTTCCGTAACAATAATTTCATCCCCCTTTTCAATGTTTTGCCTGCCCCAAGCATACGCCACCAAGTTAATCGATTCGGTAGTGCCGCGGGTAAAAATGATTTCTTCTGTTTCTTTGGCTTCAATAAATTTTCGCACTTTCTCTCGAGCAGTTTCATAAAGTTCGGTGGCCTCTTCGCTTAAACGGTAGATTCCCCGGTGGATATTGGCATTATGATGTTCATAAAAATCTTTGAGTGTATCAATCACTATTTGCGGTTTTTGGGTGGTGGCGGCATTATCTAAATAGACCAGCTTTTGGCCGTTAATTTTTCTTTTAAATATCGGAAAATCCTTTTTTATTTCTTTAAACATTTAGTTAGTAATTCGATATTAGTAATTAGTAATTAATTCATTGTTTCTTTTATAAGACTCTCTACTAAATTTCTTTTTTTGGCATCGGGCACCTTGTTTAAAACTTCGCTTACAAATCCTTCTATCATTAATTGCTCCGCTTTTATTTTAGGAATGCCCCTACTGGTCAAGTAAAATAACTGCTCCTCGTTCAGTTTTCCTGAAGTCACCCCGTGAGTGCATTTGACATCGTCATTCAGTATTTCCAGTTCCGGGCGCGTATTAACTTTCGCCTTTTCGCAGAGCAGCAGATTATCGTTTCTTTGATTGGCCCAAGCGCCCGGAGCCGACCGGTCGATCCTAATCAGACCATGAAAATCATAGCTCGCTTCGTTAAATAAAACGCTTTTTATTAACAAATCGCTGGTAGTATCAGGGGCCAAGTGGCGCTGGATTGTTTTAATCTGACCCAATCCGTGCTTACCGATAAACAATCCCAATATCTGAGCCCTCGCTCCCCTTCCTTTTAAATTTACCGTGACTTCTTTATAGCCCGGCTGTAATCCCAGCAATAAATAGATTAAAGACTCGCCCTTGCCAATAGTCAAAGTTCGCTTGGACTTTTTTTTATTCAGATGGTCAATTATTAGTTTGGGCATGATTTTGGATATTAGCGCATTATTTCTCCCCTATTAGGGGAGATTAAGAGGGGTATGTGCAGTTCTTCTACCTCCCCTAACCCCTCCTTATCAAGGAGGGGAAATCACTACGACACGAGCTACAAGCTATGAGCAAACATTCTAACCTACTCTTCGATCCATCTGCAGCTGGATCAGCCGATTCATTTCCACCGCGTATTCCAAAGGCAGTTCCTTTACAATCGGCTCAATGAATCCGTTGATAATCATCGCTTCGGCGGTCGTTTGATCGATCCCGCGGCTCATTAAGTAAAAAAGCTGCTCCTCGCCTATTTTAGAGACCGTGGCTTCATGCTCAACTTGAGTTTCGGACTCGTTTATTTTCATATTAGGATAAGTGTCGGAGCGCGACTGCTTATCTAAAATCAGGGCATCGCAAACCACTCGCGCTTTAGTTTGTTTCGCTCCCTTATTAACTCTGACCAAACCGCGATAAGAAGCGCGCCCGCCGTTCTGGCTGATTGATTTAGCGGTGATCCGGCTGGAAGTGTGGGGCGCGGCATGGATCATTTTGCCGCCGGCATCCTGGTGCTGGCCTGAGCCGGCGTAAGACATAGAGAGCAGCTCGCCGCGCGCGCCCGGGCCCATCAAATAGCAGGCGGGGTATTTCATGGTCAGCTTGGAACCTAAATTGCAATCGATCCATTCCCCGATCCCCTCTGATTCGATCCGCATTCTTTTGGTTACCAGATTATAAACATTATTACTCCAGTTTTGAATGGTGGTATAACGCACCCGGGCCCCTTTTTTGACGATAATCTCCACCACGGCGGCGTGCAGGGAATCGGTGGTGTAAATCGGAGCGGTGCATCCTTCTAAATAGTGAACGTAGCTTCCTTCTTCCGCTATGATCAAAGTGCGTTCGAATTGGCCCATCCGCGCCGCATTAATTCTGAAGTAAGCCTGCAAGGGCAGCTCCACGCTCACTCCTTTGGGAATGTAGATAAAGGAGCCTCCGGACCACACCGCCGAATTAAGCGCCGCGAATTTATTATCGTTGGGCGAAACCAGGGTGCTGAAATATTCTTTAACTAAATCCGGATGCAGCTTCAGCGCGGAATCCAGATCCGAAAAAATAATTCCCTGCTTTTCCAGATTCTCGACTAAGGAATGATAAACCATTTCCGAATCGTACTGCGCCCCCACTCCCGCCAGAAAATTTTTTTCCGCTTCCGGGACGCCAATTTTGTCATAGGTTTCTTTTATTTCTGAAGGCAGCTCGTCCCAAGTTTTTACCGACTGGCTGACCGGTTTTACATAATAATAAATATTATTGAAATCGATTTCTTTCAGCTTTCCGCCCCAAGCAGGCAGAGTTCTTTTTTTAAAGTACCGGTAGCTTTGCAGGCGAAACCGGGTCATCCAATCCGGTTCTTTCTTCTGCCAGGAAATATCTTGGATTGTTTTTTCATCAAGTCCTTTTTGGGATTTATAGACATATTTTTCCGTCATGGCAAAACCGTATTGGTATTGGTCCGAAATAATTTTTGCGGTTCTAAAAGCCATATTCTACTTATCCTCCTGTTTGGCAAAGCGAGCGTAACCTCTTTTTTCTAATTCTTTAACCAGGGCGCGCTTACCGGATTGCGCTATTTTTCCCCTAATCATTACGTGCACAAAATCAGGTTTGAGGTAGCGCAGGATTCTTTGGTAATGGGTAATAATCAAAATACTCATTTTATTTTTTCGGCGGATCTGATTGATTCCTTCAGCCACTGTTCTAAGAGCATCAATGTCCAGACCCGAGTCGGTTTCGTCTAAAATGGCCAGGCGGGGTTCTAATATGGCCAGCTGTAAAATTTCCGCTTTCTTTTTTTCGCCTCCGGAAAAACCTTCATTAACGGACCTTTTCCAAAAAGAGGGATTAATTTTAAGGAGTCGGCTTTTTTCTTCCAACAATTTTCTGAATTCCGCCACGGAAATGGGATCATTCCTTTTTCGTTTTACGTTGTTATAAGCCGTTCTTAAAAAATTGAATAAACTCACGCCCGCAATCTCTTGAGGATACTGGAAAGAAAGAAAAAGTCCCTGTTTTGCCTTTGCTTCCGCCGATGCCTTAAGAATGCTTTTTTGATTGAAGGAAGCTTTTCCGCTGACGATTTTAAAATTAGGATGCCCCATTAAAGCCAGAGCTAAAGTGCTTTTGCCCGAACCGTTGGGACCCATTAAAGCATGGATCTCGCCCGGCTTAAAATTAAGGGAAATTCCTTTGATAATTTCCTTCTGACCAACTTTCACTTTTAAATTTTGAAGGGAGAGAATGTTTTTCATTAAATGGGAAGGGTAAAGTTAAGAGAATGTTTTTGATCTGTTGAGGGATTGAAATCAACCGCGATTTCACCTTTTCCTAATTTATTTTCATAGAGAATTTTGCCATGTTTTTTTCCGTACTCATATAAATCCCTGGTTAGGCGGACATCCTGCAGGCAATAATCGCGCAACTCATCCATTTTACCTTCCCGGAATAATTTGATGGCCTTTAAACCATCGCCCGTTTTGCCGACATTCAAAGTGGGGCGAGCTACATCCTGCAGGCTGACTCGGAATCCCAGCTTTTGGTAAATTATTTCCATCAGGTCTAAAGCGGGAAAATGAGCTGTATTTCCGGAATAGTAATTGTTCAGTACGGGAAAATCGAATCCCTTGATATTGTAGCCGATGATCTGGTCGGCATGTTCCAAAAGCGGCCACAATTCCCCCAGCTTTGCTTCGGGAAAGGATAAAAACTGATCCTGGCCATAATGGTAAAGGCCGACCAAAGACACTTTCAAATCTCTGACATCTTTATTGCCAAACTGAAAAGGATTTTGAGTTTCTATATCTAAGACTATTTCATTCATATTTTTACATAAAAAGATTAAAGAAGGATACTATCCTTCTTTAATCGCTTTTGATTTGATTAGGATAAATCTATTCTTTCGGCCAGATCCTTTTTCCATCCTCGTCGTATAGGATCACGGCGTTTACCGGGCAAGACTGAGCTGCCTCCAGTATAGTGTTGTCGGGATTCCCTTGAGAATTCTTGACCACCGCTTTTCCCTCGCTATCCAGTTCAAACACTTCCGGAGCAATGTCAACACAACTGGCTACGCTGATGCAGGCATCACGATCTACTTCGATTTTAGCTATTTTTGGCGTATCGTTTTTTTGTTCGTCGGCCATTTGACTTAAGTTAAAAATTAAGTAGTTGTTCTTTCACTTTATAAAATTTTTCCGTTATCGTCAAACCTGAGCCAGGCAAACAAGGATGTTATTTAATTGTATGGTAAGAGCATTCCTCTTCAAAATTACAGAGTTGGCAATTTTTTTTGAGTCTCGGTAGTTCTGTTTTCATTTTTCCGTGGGCGCAACATTCTATTGCCACGCTTGCTTTGTTCTTTCGGCATTTCTGACAGAGCCCGGAATACATTAAATTAGAACGCATCGCTAAATATCCTTTTTCTTTAAGAGTCTGCTTGGCTAATCGGATCAGTTTGGGATTTTCAACGTCCGCTATCTCTCCACAATGCTCGCAGCGGAAATGAAAATGATCGTCCACCCGGCTATCCAATCGACTGGGTTCATCTGGAATAGTAATTTCTTCAATATAACCGGATACTCTTAGCGAATTAACATTCCGATAAACAGTCCCCAAGGAAATATTGGGAATCTTTTTCTTCACGCTCCGAAAAACCATTTGAGGAGTAGGATGAATCGGCCAAAAACGTCTAATACTGGCTAAAATTGTCTTTTTTTGGGCGGTTAGGCGAGTTGATTTGCGGTTTTGTTCCACTTTTTTCTTATCAAGAATCATTCCTAATAAGCATAATACGGTTAGGAATGATT
>PFMD01000011.1 GCA_002784945.1 Candidatus Kerfeldbacteria bacterium CG_4_10_14_0_8_um_filter_42_10 | reverse complement strand
ACCCCCCTGCTTTGAGGATTTTTATAAAATGCTGTAAAAAAAGAAAAGCGGTTTCGCCGGTTTTAATGGGAAAATTTTGCTGAATTTCACGGCCAATGCCGGCGCCAAAAGGCGGATTGGCTAGAATTATATCAAAGCGGTCTTTTTCTTGAATGTCATTGATATTTTCTGACAAAGTATTTACGTGCTTGATATTCGGCGTTTCTATACCGTGCAGAATCATATTCATAATACCGATAATATAAGCGAGGGATTTTATTTCCTTGCCGTAAAAAGTTTTATTTTGCAGTATCGCCATTTGGCTTGAAGAAAGCTTGGACTGATTTTCTGTCAGATATTTATAGGCTTCCACCAAAAAACCGGCACTGCCGCACGCACCGTCATAAATTGTGTCGCCGATTTTTGGCGCGACTACTTTGACAATGGTTTTGATAAGCGGGCGCGGCGTGTAATATTCACCGCCGTTTCGGCCGGCATTGCCCATATTTTTGATTTTTGCTTCGTAGAGGTGCGAAAGCTCGTGCTTTTCTTCATAAAGCCGAAAGTGCATGGCATCAACAATATTCAAAATTTCTCGTAATTTGTATCCGCTGGTAATTTTATTTTTTAGCTCGGTAAATATTTCCCCGATTTTATATTCAATGGTATTTGATTCTTCGGCTCGGAATTTTTTGAGATACGGAAAAAGTTTGTTATTGACAAAGTCTTTCAGATCATCGCCATCCAATGCTTCATTATGATCTAATTTGCCATTACTATCTTTTGGACAAGCCCAAGTATTCCATTGATAATCCGGCGACAAAATAAAATTATAATTTTTTTTTCCGGCTAATTCCGCTTCAGTCAGTCTGGTTTCTTCCAGGTCATCAAGGTATTTCAAAAAGAGAATCCACGAAGTTTGTTCAACGTAATCAAGCTCGGTTGCTGAACCCGAATCGGTATGAAGAATATTATCTATATTTTTAAATGCTTGTTCAAACATATTTTTATTTCATTAAATTATTCCGTCAACATCTAGGGCATCAGCCTTTTCTATTTTTTCAATTAGTTCTTCGATATCACTCATACCCCCATCCTACTCTAAAAACAGCCCAAAATCAACCCATTCGACTCGTCGTAGTTTCACTACTCCTCGCTCAGGGCAAGTCCCGGGTCGCGACCCAAGACAGGCTCCATATTTTACAATATTGGTGTGGGAGCAACCCTTCGACTTGGTTCGACTACGCTCACCACAGGCAGCTCAGGATGTATCAAAAAAACCCTCTGTTTAGGGGGCTCCAATTTACTTCTTAATGAGTGTTATGCCGATAATCCTGTTAACCGCTCAATGATTTGGGTTGGATGTAGCTTATGACGGCACTTTGGGGTAATAAATCTAAATTATTTGGCTGGATTGGATTAAAATTCATATATATAGGTTTGAATAATACATTACATTCAGTATATCAGTTATTTTGTATAAATGCAATATATCAATATAAATCTATCATATTTTCTTATATTACTCATTTTGGATTTATCCTGGAGAAATACGATGGCTTTCCGCTGTTTATTAAATTTACACACGGGTAAATAAAAACCCTCTGTTTAAGGGGGTTCCAATTTACTTCTACGAGTGACGCGCACATTCTATTAACCGCTCAATGATTTGGGTTGGATGTATTCCGCTTTTTAATTTCCTCTATTTCGTTTTTTAATTGTTGTATTGCATCCATGTCTGAATTCTACCTCTTTATCAATCTAAAAATCAAATCAAAAAAAACTAATGCGGGGAACTTTTACCTCCCCTCTCGAATTGGTTCGGCTCCGCTCACCACATAGCGCTTGAGATAGGCCTAACCCCCGCCTAGAATCGACGTCTAGTCGAGGCTGGCCCGCCTAGCATAACATTATAAATTCAAGTTAAGGCGAGGCTGGCCTCCTGTCCATAGGCGCGGCTTAGGATAAACTGCGGAGGGGAAAGCGCATTGACTAACCCTGCTTCACCTTAACGCCCATCAACCAGCGGATTAACGGCATCCGCCTGATCAGAAGATCGTAAACCAAAAAAGTGGCGATAAAAGAGCTGATGACAATGACGGCGTATTTGGTAAAAATGCCCGCCGGCCATTGAATCACGTAATATCCGATCGCCACGACAATCGGCATATGGATGAGGTAAACCGGATAGGAGGCGGGACCGGCGTATCGAACTGCCCGGCCGGGACGATTGAGAAAAGCGCGGCTAAAGGCGAACAAGGTCAAAATGGAAACCCAGGCGTAAAAGTCGGCTAAAAAGTCATAAGCCATCGAGCCCAATGTTATGCCCGACTGGTATTCACCCCAGGATTGAAGAAGAATGAAAATTATTCCGCTGAACACGCTTAAAGCCAAAAGCGTATATTTTTGGCGGTCGATGGTTTCCTGAAAACGGGACTGCGCCATGAACAGGAAACCGATTATCAGATAGAGGAAGAAGCTGGCGACATTGCGGTCAGCCAGCTCGGGCCAGCCGTCGATAAAAAAAACGGTGAACACCGGCAGGATAAACATGGCGCCGGGTTTGGAAAAAAAGCCGGCCAGCCGCCCGGCAAACCGCTTTCCTTTTTCCCGATTCAACAAACGGAATATCGGCAGAGCCATCATCGTCAAGACTAGAAGAAACAAGACGAACCAAAGATGAGCGGGCGTAAAATGCCCCTGGTAGCCGGTTATGTCGCTTGGGCTGAATGAGTAAAAGGTCGGGTAATATTCCCAAAATGAGACGGATCGACCGACATTGTGAAGATAACCGAAATATCCCAAGACCGGAGCTAAAGTGACCGTGGCCAAGACCAGCGGCAAAAGCAGGCGGAAAAGGCGCTCTTTGATGAAGCGTCCGGCGTTGTATTTTTGCAGGGCAAACCAAGCGGACGCGCCAGCCACGAAAAATAAAAGCGGCATGCCCCAGGCGCCCACGCTATCGGTAAAAGCGGAAAGAACAACGCTGTGTTCGGAATTCCTTAAATAGTACTCTCCTCCCAAGTCGAAGATCACGGCTACATGAAAAGGGATGAGCATAAAAATGACCAGCACACGCAGCCAATCAAGGTCGTACCGGCGGTTTGGGTTTACTTGTTCCATGTGCGTTATATTTTTTCTGACTATTACGCTATGACTTGAGTTTAAACGAGTGTTTATTCACTTCTTGCAGTATTTTAAGTGTTGCTTGCACGGATAAATTATCACTGGCAAGTAAAACTAAGCGTTCGCCCAACAAATGGAAAAGCGGACTTAAAAATTCGTCAGCCCAGGACGGCGATAACGTTAAAACGCCGGAAAAATCTATTTCTAACTCTTCGTCTTGTTTCAGTTCTGGAATAGCGGATTGAAAAGCTTTATATGCCTCGCTTCCTAGTTCTCGCGATATTAATGTCGTGCCAAATTTTTCAAGTCTTAATTTCATATGATTTTAGTTATGATTTTATTCTATTTAATTTATTTAGAACTCAATTTTTACCAAACAACCGCGAATCATGCTTGTTCCCCTGGTGACTTTAAATATTTTCTGAGGATCTTGTATTCGCACTTCCGCATCACCGCTCATAAATAGCAGATTTATCGGTTGCGTAATGACTACATTTAGAACTGACTTCAAACCGTTGCCGCGTTTTTCGGGTGCCCGACCGGAAACAAATTCGGTAAAAGCCATTTTTAAGGCGTCAACGTGGTTAGATAATGCGGGACGCACCCGTCGAAGCGTTTCTAAAACACCCAATCCCCGATCGGCCAGAACGATAATGCGTTTCTGCAGGTCATATCCGAAGAAGATTCCGGAGATATCCGGCCATTTACCTAAATTATGCGCGAATGAATTATCTCCGATTTCTCCGGCAACTAGAACTATAAGCGAGTATAATTTTTCAAAACCAGGCTTTTCCATCAGCTCCCTTTCCATTTTTACCAACCTTGCCTGAAATATAGAGCTTGTCTGGCAATAAAAAATGCTGGGGAATTCAGTTTTATTTATTACCCATTCAAACGCAAATTTAAAAAGATCGCTCGCGAAAATCTCGAGATCTTTTTCCCGATAATACCGATGCGTTCCTCCTTCTTTTCGAATGGCAACTAATTTACCGCTTTTATCCCAACGGCGCAGAGTATCTATGGAAACGCCCAATATTTCGGATGCTTGGCTAATATTCAATAACTTATAATCCATAAATACATGATAACATATTGCTGAAATCTATGCAAGAGATATCAATATCTATGCAAATAATTGTTTATCTATGCAAGTAATCCTCAAATCTTAAACTTTGGGCATTTCTAATCAAAAAACCCTCTGCTTAAGGGGGTTCCAATTTACTTCCTACGAGTGACGCGTACATCCTATTAACCGCTCAATGATTTGGGTTGGACGCATTCCGCGTTATTAACTCTATTTGAGAAAAACTGATATTGCTTGGCTTCCACTCACTTTATCTTCGCAACAACGCATATATTAAGCGTGTGCCTGTATGACTTTCTGAAGTGCGACTGAAACCAGCGAATACTTGATTGTTTGTAATGATAGCATGCCCCATTAATGCTGTCAAGGCTTCAAGCTCGTATATTTCCAATTCTCCGGCAAACCGTGTTTTTGGTGGTTGTAAACAACGTAATTGTAATGATTGGCAAAATCCTTTTCATTGCGGATAACGTGGTCATGGAATGATTGTTGCCATTTAAACGGTGGAAAATGGATTTGGTTTGTGCCGTATTGGTTAACAAATTTTTTGCGACATTCATTTATAAACCCACGCACATGTAGGCGACACGTCGACGTGTCGCCTACGTTGTATCGACCGGTAATAACGTAATTAATATCCCTTGACGCATTCTCCTTCAATGATTTTATTATTTTTGAAATATTGTATTTACGCCTTGGTTTTAACAACAAATGGACATGGTCGTATAATACGTTATATGCGTATAATTCAAATTGTTTGATTGTTTTACACAACATCAACTCCTCCACAAACAAATCGCAAAATATCGGCAACTTAAAATATGGAAAATTACCGTATGTTTTAAAGGTAATAAAATATACGGCATTGTCCAAATATATGCGCCTTTGGGAATTACGATGTTTTATTAACACAAAAGCTCCCTTTTCGAGGAAGCCCAATGAATGTATTTTACGGCAATTACATTTATGAGTCAATCAACAATTAAAATCAATTCAAAAAAACTTGACAATTGCCCTGTTGCCTTCTAACATAATACTACTCGTCCCTTCCCAAGCATCTTAAGGAGAACTACCATGAGTGACTTTGATGATGGCGATGACCTGATCGAAAGTCTGGTCAAACTCGGTTTGATTGCTTTGTGCGCCTATGGCGTGTGCAAAATTCTCTCTGCCTTTGCCGGGTTTCAGATTGGCAGCAGAGTGACTACCGAGGAACTTCTGGAAAACGCGGATGAAATTGAAGAAAGTTTGGAGGAAGATCCAGAAAAGGAACCGGAGTTATACTACTGCGCCTATTGCGGTGGAGAATGTACCGAAGACGAAATTATTCAATGTCCCTTCTGCAACCGTTACGTCTGTAGTGCTCATTATAATGAAGGCTGCCGAGATTGCTGGTGCTGCGATTAATTTTTCCGCAGCTAATCTCCTAATGCTTTAAGACTCAGTTCAGGCACATCATTTGTGCCATATCGTTCAATAGAAAACTCCCTCTCATTTCCTCGGGAGTTATCTTTTTTTAGTCTAAAATCAACCCAAGGCACCTTCTAAATTATTTCATATTGACACAATTTTTGTATTGTATTAAATTTCTGTCAAAGCGTATCCGCGCTCATTTTGCAGCTACTTTAACCAATGCTGGAGGTACCATGTTTGACAGTATCGGGGTAAACGAACGCCATCCTGAACTCCACAAGGGAGAGGTTTTTCTGGGAAACATCACTGGCCTTGAATTCAAGGCGCTTCCCTGGAAAACGAAGCGCCGGGGCAAACAGCCCTATTTCACCGACGGCACACCGATTTCACCGGCAACCATCACCTGCTCGCCCACGCATCCTCCCCAGGTCAAACTGCTCCCGGTTTTCGTCGAGGAGGAAGAACTCCGCGCGGCCCGGATGTCCGTAAAGGGCGCTCGTGACGAAGCGCACAAACCCGCGGTTGGGATGCCCAACTGAGCCGTTCTTATCTCTTTCGCCCCATGTGTCTACGACGCAGCGGGGCTTTTTTCTACTTGATCCTTCCTCAGCCTTCTTCTTTTAATTAACTCCGTCGTTTTATTGATATAATCCGCCATACTTTACCTCACCTTTCCTCTCCTTTTCAAGGAGAGGGACCTTATACTCCCCTCCTTGCGAAGGAGGGGCTGGGGGCGGTAGATCAAACACAAAAGCTCCCTTTTCGAGGAAGCCCAATGAAATAATGTTACGACGATTAAATTGTGATGTTAACTAAAAAAATTACCCCGGGTCGTTAAGTTGTACAACCCGGGGGTGTCCGATTCTGTCTCCGAGAAAGCGCAAGGACACGGTCCGCTTCCAAGGATATCCCTGTCTACTCCCCATAAGACCGGGAAACGTCTTTTTGAGGACCCAGCTGTGATCCGTCAGTTGCTGCACCAGAAGCCCGCTGGGCGGCTTTGGTATGCTTAGTCTTATTAGATGCCGGAAATTATGTCAATAGCGGATGATTTGTAATAATCGAAAGGCAGCGGGGCCTTTTTCTGAATTTTTTTGCAAATAATTTACTAAAACCTTGAAACATAAAAGCCTCCCCCAAAAAAAAGAGGGAGCCTAATGGGATAATGCTACAAAAATTATATTTTAGCGCCTAATCTCCCCATTCCCACCAATGCCCGTGCCGGGGATTAGGGTTGGGGTTATAGGTTGAACCGGCGATTCTAATCGAAGCGCGCCGGCCGTTTGCCGCAATATAGATTGCGCCGTTTTCAGCCGTTGCCGCTTCGTATCCCCCGCGCCACCACGGTTCAAAGGATTCAAAGCTGCTCTTTGGCATTCCAAGTGAGGAAAAAACCCGGATATCCGGCCCGCCTTTGCTGGCCGGGACCGTTATAATATCGAAAGCGCCGGTCGCCGGATCAATATTAGCCAAGGCTACTTTTACGCCACCCCTAAAATTAGCATCATATGCGAAGAAAGACGCTTTTGGGTTGCCGAATAAATCAAAGGTTCTGACATGCGAGCCGCCATTTGATAAAGCGGAGGTGACAATTTGCGCGGCACTGGTCAGACTCGCCGGTTTAAGCGCGACATCCACTCCTCCTTTAAAGTCCGGCGCGTAAGCCATAAAACCGTCTACAACGGTTCCGTCGGCTTTAAAAATTCGGACATGCGGCCCTCCTCCCGGTCCCGCTCCCGTGATAATCTCGGCGTTGCCGTCATTATCAAGGTCACCCGCGGTTACGCGCACGCCGCCCTGAAAGCCCAAGGCATAAGCAAAGAAGCTGCCGCGCACCTGGCCATCAGCAGTAAATATTCTAACGTGTGGCCCGCCGCCCGGGCCGGCTCCGGTGATAATTTCATCAATGCCATCGCCGTCAATATCTGCCGTAGCCACATCAACGCCGCCCTTAAAATTTGGCGCATAGGCCATAAAACTGGCCAGAACCGTTCCATCTTGACTGGTTACTTTGACGTGCGGCCCGCCCCCTGGTCCCGCTCCGCTTACGATCATCTCTTCTCCGCCAAAATTGCCAATTGCCAAAGAAGCGCCGCCTTTAAAATTTCCGTAAGGCAAAATTTCATTAGGCTGCTTCGGTTCCTCGGCCGGCGCGGTGATTCTTTCAGCCGCTTGCAAACTCTCAAACGGGTTAAAAGGCGTTCCATCCGGCGTATGAATTTCAAAATGAAGATGCGAACCGGTGCTTTCGGCATTGCCCGAATCCCCCACCCAGCCGATCAGCTGGCCCTTGGCCACGGTCGCGCCATCAATAATGTCCAGCGCGTAAGCATTAAGCCCGCCGCCTTGGCCGTCATCCGTACCCGGATCGTCATTATTGACATGCAGATACCAATATTGATAGCCGTCATTATCGCTCAAGGCAATCGCGTACCCCCAATCCGGCTCGGGATACTGCACCCAATTGACCACCCCGTCAACCGCCGCGACCAGAGGCCGCATTTTCGGCGCCATTATGTCATTGCCTTCATGAGTGTGATCAACGCGCGGGGCTCCAAAATCATCTCCATAAGAAACATCACCCAATACCGGAAAAACAATGGATCGAACTTCCGCCGCGCGCACCATTGCCGGCAGAGGAGCCCACATGTTAACTAAAAGACAGAAAACCATTAACAAAGCTCGATGCGAGAAGATTACGAATTTTTTCATGGATGGTCTTAGCAGGTAAGTATTTAAAGCAAATCCGTCATAAATTCTTAAAATATTTTCCTCAGATTCATCTTCGCCTGTTTGATTTTTGCGAGTTTATTCATTCACGATTACCACCGTTCCAATTTCTGCCCAATTGTATAATTCCTGAGCCGGGCCGATTCCCAATCGGACGCAGCCATGCGAAACGCGGATCCCTAAATGATTTTGGCCTTCCTTATAGCCGTTGGCCCATTCCGGCAATTCGTGGATTCCGTATCCGCCCGGATGAAACTCCATCCAGTAAGGCATATACAAATTATATTTGCCGGAATAAGCGCGGGGCATTTTATTCAAAATGGAGAAGGTTCCAATCGGAGTCGGCATGCTCCACTTTCCGGTGGAAACCAGAAAGTCGCCCTTCAAATAACCTTGCTCGTAATAGCGCAGCTTTTGCTCGGAAATATCAATTTCGATATATTTAGCCAAATCAGTTCTCCCCTGGGCGGAGCGGCGGTTCGGCGAAACAATTATTTCATCAATGGAATCATTATCAACGTCATTAACCGCAACCAGGGTACCGGCCCGGAATTCGCTTTCAAAAGAAAAAAAGGATTTTGGAGTGGCAAGCCCGTACGCTTCAAATGATCTGATGTGCGGTCCGCCTCCATAATTAGCGGCGGTTACTATTTCATCTAAACCATCTTGATCAACATCACCGCCGGCGACATTTACCCCTCCCTTAAAACTCTGGTCGTAGGCTAAAAATTGACCTAAGATGGTTCCATTGGATTTATAGACTTTAATCCATGGTTCACCCAACTGAACACCAAAAGTGATCTCCTCTTCCATCCCGCCATCAACGTTAGCGCAAGCCACAGTCAACCCGCCCTTTTGATCTTGAGCGAACGGGAAAAAATCAATTCCTAAATATTCACCCGCCTGGTTAAAGACGCGAGCATGCGGCCCTCCGCCTGGCCCGGCCGCGGCGATGATTTCTTTTTTACCGTCGCCATTCAAGTCACAGGCGGCCACGCTCACCCCGCCGTGAAAATCCTCGGCAAAGGCAAAAAAGCCCCAGGTGAATTTAGGATAGCCATACCCATCGAATGTTCGAACGTGGGGCGTGCCTCCATACCGGGCGCTGGTGATAATTTCATCTTTGCCGTCGCCGTCCAAGTCACCCACCGCTAAATTCACGCCCTTGCGATATTCGGCATTATAAGCAAAGAAGCTGGAAACATACGATCCGTCGGATCGAAATATCTTAATATGCGGGCCGCCCCCCGGGCCGGGAGCAACCACTATTTCATTTATCCCGTCTCCTCCTAAATCCCCCACGGCGGTAACGGCTCCTCCTTTGAACTCGCCGTCAAAAGCTAAAAAACTTTTTTCCAGCTGAAGATTCTGAGCATTGAATATTTTCACCTCGGGCTGGCGGTATTCCGTCGCCCCGGCTTTTTGAAATAAAAAAACAGTACCGAGCAGTACTGCCAACACTAAAACTAAACCATATTTTCTTTCTTTTTTCATTCTTATTTTTATTTTTTATTGTAGTTCCTGACAAAAAATCAGGGTAAGAAAATAGGCCAGAGACAGCCTTTTCACGAATCGAGGCTGTCTCCAGCCTCAGTGCTTTTGTTTTTGTCTTTATTTTGACAAAGAACTACATTATCATGATAGCATATTTTTTGGCTTATGTCAACGTTTTGTATAAGGCCACCCAATTTTGCACTCTTGTGGCAATTTAAATTGTTGATCTCGTAATGATATCATAAATTGTACCGGGGAAAA
>PFMD01000028.1 GCA_002784945.1 Candidatus Kerfeldbacteria bacterium CG_4_10_14_0_8_um_filter_42_10 | reverse complement strand
TAAAGATAAATAACGGAGGAAACAAATGATTTTTGCTACAGTTGCCGCCAATACCGGTACCTGGATCGCCAATTTTGACTGGTCAAAACCCACCTGGGATATGTTTATTATCCTATTTTTTGTGGTCGCCGCTTTGCTTTACGGCATGTCCTTGGGCCGAGACCGGATTATCGTAATTTTGGTCAGTATTTATATGGCCCTGGCCGTGGTCAATACCGCGCCTTACATTAATGATGTGAACACCGAAGTAGGGATCAATCAGTTTTTTGTCGTGCGGATTACCGCCTTTGTGGCCATTTTCGTGTTTCTATTCTTTTTGCTTTCCCGGTCCGCACTACTCGCTACCGTGGCCAGTTCAGATGATCGAGGCAAATGGTGGCAGGTGATTGTCTTTAGTATTCTGCATGTCGGGTTGCTGATCAGCATTACCTTGTCGTTTTTACCCGAATCGGCCGCCGGACACCTGGCTCCGTCCACCCAAACCATTTTTGTTTCGGAAGTGGGCCGCTTTATCTGGATTGTGGCACCGATTCTTTTGATGATTCTGCTTAAAGGGGGAGCTTCCAATAAGAAAAAATTCAAATACGATATTTAAAACCAAAAGAAGGCGCGATTCGCGAATCGCGCCTTCTTAATTTTGTTTAGAAATGCCCTTCTTTGTGAAAAAGGGATTTATAGAAATGGGGAAGAAAGTAAGAAGAAAGCCAGCCCAATAATATTCCCAACAGCGCTCCGGCGATTACATCCAGCGGAAAATGAACACCCAAATAAATTCGGGAAAAGCATACCAAGATGGCATAAATTGCCGCCAGTGCCTGGATCTTAGTATTCTTGGTGGACAAGGCGATTACCGTGGCTAAGCTTAAAGCGGCCACGGCGTGGGAAGAGGGAAAAGAAAACCCGGCTGCCGTCGGATCCAGCGATGAAAGATTAGCAAAAACTTCAAACGGACGCAGTCGGACAAAAATCTCCTTAATCAGGTATTCATTTAACACCACGCCGATCCCTATGGCAAAAACCGCTTCCAGCAAGATCCATCCTCTTTTTTGATGGTGAAACAAAAGAAAACCGATCACTAAAGGAACCCAGATCAAGTTGGGGTATCCTAAATAAGAAATGAAAGTAAAGAAAGCATTAAAAATCGGAAGGTGGGGTAAGGCGTTGTAAAATCCCCAAAAAATAAGGTGATCGACTGATAGCATTAATCTTTCTTAGTGATGGTTAATCCGTCTTTAGTATCCTCAACCTTAAACCCCAGTTTTTCAATCTCTTTCCTTAAGGAATCGGCCCTGGAAAAATCCTGCTTTTTTCGGGCATTCTCCCGAGCTTGGGCTAACTTGCTTACCGCTTTCGGAAGGGATAACTTTTGTTTCTCAATTTGGTCTAATCCTAAGCCCAATACGCGGTCAAACTCCAGTAAAGTTTTCTTTTTGGCGCTGGTGGGATAGTTTGATTTCAATAGTTCCCAGAGGATCGCCACTGCTTGAGGAGTGTCCAAATCATTGTTAATCGCCTTAATGAATTTCTGTTCCAGCTCGGCGCAACCCACTTTAGGATTATCGAACTGTTCCACTTGATGGTAAATGCTTTTTAAGGCCGATTCCGCCGCGGCCAAGCTTTTCCAGCTGAAGTTCAGCTTGGAGCGGTAATGCGAAGTCAAAATCAAATAGCGATAGGCGATAGGATTGATCCCCTTATTTTTTAGGGTAGCTAAAGTGATAAAGTTCTGTTCCGATTTGGCCATTTTCTGGTCTTGGATGATTAAAAACTCTCCGTGCAGCCAGTAATTTGCCAAAGTTTTTCCATTAGCGGCTTCGCTCTGGGCTATTTCATTGGTGTGGTGCACGGAAATATGATCCACTCCGCCGGTATGAAGGTCAAACGGCTGGCCCAAGTATTTAGTGGACATAGCGGAGCATTCCAGGTGCCAGCCCGGAAAGCCCAATCCCCAGGGAGAATCCCATTCCATTTGCCTTTTGGAATCTTTCGGTGAAAATTTCCATAAGGCAAAATCAGTCAAATTCTTTTTCTCGTCTTTTAACGCAACGCGCGCGCCGGCTTTTAAGCCTCTTACGTCGAGCCTGGCCAACTTGCCGTAGTCTTTCAGTTTCGCGGTATTAAAATAAATGCCGTCGCCAGTGCGGTAAGTGAATCCTTTTTTTTCCAGCTTTTTTACCAGGGCAATTTGTTCTTTGATGTGATCGGTCGCTTTGCACCAGATCGCGGGAGGTTTAATATTCAGTTCCTGCAAATTCTTCTTGAAAACGCCGGCGTAATAATCAGTGATGTCCCAGGCTGATTTATTTTCTTTTCGTGCTTCTTTTTCCACTTTATCCTCGCCGGTGTCGGCATCAGAAGTTAAATGACCGACGTCCGTGATGTTCATGACGTGCTTTACCTTCAATCCGTTGTATTCCAAAGTCCTTCGCAGCACATCTTCAAAAACATAGGTTCTTAAATTTCCAATATGAGCGTAGTTGTAAACGGTAGGACCGCAAGTATATAAACCAACCAATCCTTTTTTAATTGGTTTAAACCCTTCTTTTTTGCGGGCGAGGGTATTGTAAAAGCATATTTCAGTCATGGGTTTATTTTACTACAATTCGGAGTAATAAAAAAGCATGAATTGCCATGCTGTTTTTTAGAAAGGGGATTTTAATACCTAGGCTTGTTTGGATTCAGGTTTTTTAGAAGAGTAACTGATCAATTCATTGGTCCATTCATTGATTACTTCTTCAACATCTTTGCCCGTTACCGTCGGATTCTTATCCTCATATTCTTCTGGATTAGTAACGACGGAAAGGCGTACTTTCGCCGCCGATTCATCCATTAAATCGATTGCCTTATCGGGAAAATAGCGGTCCTTAAGATATTCATCGGCCAGCTTAACGGCAGCGTTTATGGCTTCGTCCGTTATCTTAACCCGGTGGTGCTCTTCATATTTTCTTCTGATTCCTTTTAAAATTTTCAGGGTTTCGTTGTAAGTCGGTTCCTTTACCATTACCGGCTGGAATCTTCTTTCTAAGGTCGGATCGGTCTTGATGAATTTATTGTACTCTTCTTCAGTGGTCGCTCCCACGGCCTGCAGCTCTCCGCGCGCCAGGGCCGGCTTAAGAATATCCGAAGCGTCAATGGCGCCAGTGGCTTCCCCGGCTTCGGCCAAAGTTTGCAGCTCGTCAATGAATAGAATAATATTCCGCTTAGCTATTTTAATCTCATCCACCACGCTTTTCAAGCGCTGTTCGAATTCTCCGCGGTACTTGGTGCCGGCCACTAGTCCCGAAAGATCCAAAGCCAGAACCCGCTTATTTTTCAAAGAATCCGGCACATTGCCGTGTTGAATTTGATTGGCCAGTTCCTCGACTATGGCGGTTTTACCCACTCCCGAAACTCCGATCAAAACGGGATTGTTTTTGGTCCGGCGCGACAAAATTTGAATCACTCTTTTGATTTCGTGAAAGCGTCCGATTACCGGATCAAGCTCGCCCTCTTCGGAAAGCTTGGTAAGATCGCGGGAGTACTTCTCAAGCATTGATCCCTTGTTTCCGGAAGAAGCTCTTTGGTTAAGCCAGACGGCGATCCCAATGCCAATAATAATTACGGTAGCAATAAAAAAGTAGGGAAGGGTAGTTATTTCCATTATCGCAATTATTATAAATTAGTCAGTTTAATTGAACTGATAATGATTGCGGCCAAAAAAGCCGATCCTAAAATAACGCAGGCTACCAGTAAAACAATAAGTTCTCCGACTTTTTCGGTTATTTTGGGAACTATTTTTACCTCAGTAGTGATTTTTTGATTCGTTTTGCTCATAATCGAATTATAACTTATTTCCGCCTGCTTTTAAAGCAGCTGTTTTAAATCCATCTTTTCTTTTTAAGGAAAAATATCAAGCCGGCCATTATCAATAAGTTCATGGCGGTTATTATCCAAAAGGCATGAGGCTGATTGCTAAAGGGAGAATTGGGAGTGTTCATGCCAAACAGGCTGGCAATCAATGTTACTGGCAGAATAGCCACGGAAATAGCCGTTAATGTTTTCATTATTTCATTAATGCGATTAGAAATCAGCGATTCATTGGTTTCCTGCAATGCTTCGATGGCTTCTTTGTATCCTTCGAGGGCATCCCAAATCTCCTTAGTGTGATCCACTAAGTTGTCGAAATAGCGGTCAGTTTTTTGGATTTGAAATAAGTCGCTTTCCTGCAGGCCGGCCGTTAACTTTTGCAAAGTCTTTTTGTGAGCCTGCATAATTTTGCGAAAGTCGGTGATATTCCGGCGGGTTACCAGAATTTCTTTAACCATCTTTTTTTCGTCACCGGCAAAAATCCCTTTTTCCACCTGGCTGATGTCAACGCTAAGATGATCCAGCATCGGGTAAATAGAGGTAAGCAGTTTATCTAAAACGTGATACAGTAGTTTTTCGGCGGAGCCATCGAAATGCTTTTTTCGTACCTCTTGGCTGCTTTGGCAGAGGTGAAAAAAATTGGTGACGGGCGAAAGCACATTGTTATGAATAGTAATCAGGTAGTGCTTGCTGATAAAAAAATGGATTTCTTCGGGAGTAATTTCACGGGTTTTCGTGTGGTAAATCGGAAAAAGAAGCACCATAAAATGATACTTCTCGTATTCATCAATCTTAGGTCGCTGGGTTACCGTTAAACAATCTTCTAAATCCAGCGGGTGGAATTTATAAGTTTTTCGGAGATGTTCAATCTCTTCTTGAGTGGGGTTAATAATGTTAACCCAACTCATATCCTTGGATTTAATTTCCTGGATGTTCATCCCGTTAGAAAAAAGAAGCGCTTTAAACACGCTTCAAAATAAATAAAAAATAGTTCTCGACCTTTGCTGAAAATTGAAAAATAATGATTGTTTTCCGTAGAGCGCTTCCGTAAATAAGCAGTGCAATCGGTATGCCGGTGTTTATTTTCTAAGCGTTGGATATTATAGGTAAACCAAAATTTGTTTTTTCTAACGGGATTCATTTTTTTGTGTTTGTTTTAGCACTTTATGGTTATATTGTAGCACACTTTACGATTTTTTGCAAGTCATTATTTGATAAAGAAAAAGGCAGTCGCGCGGGCAACTGCCTGACATGAAGAACCTTAGAGATAATCAGAGTACAGGATAGTTGAGGAACGGATCTACCATCATAGCCTGGACCCAGATTTCTCTGTCCTCAGAAGTCATCTCCTCTGTCTTAGGGAGTTTTTTGATCGCCCAGAGCGCCACCGCGATAAGTGCTGCGAAAATAACCCCCAGTACTATCAAGCCTGTTGTTGACATGGGCCGCCTCCCAGGAAAAAGATCTAATCTTATATTTAAACTACCGCAATAATTCAATTCTGTCAAAAGTAATAAAGGGTAGGCGGAGCGACGTCGCTCCGCCTACCCGGCAGAAGGCGCGATATCCCATAAAGAAAAAAGGCGGGCATCTCTATTTATAGATTATAGAGATGCACGCCCTCTTGGTAAGCGAAGCAGATCACCAACCTAAATAGGTCGGATCCACCTCAAGTTCGGAATGTACGAACTGCGAATAGACCTCTCCATCTGGTCCAGGCGGCTGGGCCACCGGCTTCGGCGGTTTGACCTTTACTACTTCGATCCGGAACTTGTAATTACCGGAACCGATGTTGTAATAGTAGTTGCCGCCGCTGCCATACCCGGTAGTCACGCCGAAGGTATAATGGACGCCTTCTTTGTGAACCGGAATCCGGACATTGTTGAGATATACGATGACGTCCTTGACGTATCCATCGTCGTCATTCCCAACCGCTACCAGGTACGTCTCGGAGTTTTCGAACATAGTTCGCTTTTTCTCCGTAACGTTAATCAGCCGGCCCAGGTAAGTAACCAGCAATTGCGGCTCATCCTTTTTAGCGGCACGGAACAGCCCGGGATCGGTATCCATTCGGGCCAGATACGATTGGTCTACGTCAATGATGGCGTAGGTCCAGGTGGTCAGGTCTCGGGTTTGTTGTCCTTTAAACCAGAACGGTTTCCAGGACTGCCATTCGACTTGAACCACCACGGTGTGTTTGCCGGGCATAACGTTGTAGAACAAATTTTCGCCTACGCTCCAAGCAGTGGTGATACCAAATTGGTATCCCGCACCTCCTTTAGCGGCGAAAACCGGTCCGTTATTGTCCAGATACACCTTTACTGAAGTGACGTTGCCGTCAAATTTCGGGTGTCCTGGAATTACCGTGAAATAGGCGGTGTTGTCGAACAACATCCAATCCTCTTCCGTGATGTTTTCCTGGGCGCGATAAACGTCTACCAGGATTTGCGGATCGGCGATCCGGTAGGCTTCCCAGTGGAAATTCCAGGTATTATGATCAATCCGCTCCAAGTGACTGTGCGCTCCGCAACCGGCCAGCAGTAAGACGCTTGCCAGCAGAGGCAGAAGAATCCAGCTTCTCATGCTACTTTCCCCCTTTCAGAGGTCTATTTTTGGTCTATTTTTTTTCGAATGATCTTCCCATTAAAAGTGACACATATTTACCCCTTTAGAAAACACCGTTGTATTCATCCCAACAGGCTTTTTTCCGCTACCCGATTTCTAGCGGGGTCTGCTATCAAGAGACGGCAAATATCTGTCGCTTTTTCCTTCTTAGTACTTGGTACTTAGCAGCTTAATTTTAACAGATAAATATATACCTAATCTCAATTTTTGTCAATCCCACTAAGTAGGTAGGGGGTATTTTAGGAAATAAGTTGAAAAAAACGGGAAAATATGATATACTATAAAAGTGCAAAGTTTAGAGTTAAAAGTTTAAATTTAAAGATTAGAACGGCAGATTATCTCAATTTTTTTCGCTTTGAGCTTTAATTTTTTATCATGCCTGAACAACAATTTGAACAGCAGCCTAAGCCTGAAATTATTCCGGAAAGACCAATTATTCCCGAAACTGACGAAAAAAAAGTGGAATTGGAAAAGGATCTAGCCGAGCTGGAAAAACAGATAGCTAAGGAAGAACAAAAAGCGGCCTCGGCTCAACCGGTTCCCGCCGCCACAACTCCTACCCCAATAGCTGTTCCCAAGTCCGAAACTAGAAGGGAAATCGAAAAAATCCTCTCGGAGGATTTAGTTGATATTTATCAAAGCATGGATGCCAATCAGAAGCTTCTTTTTCGGCAAAAGGGCGAAGAAACCGCTACGCTGATTGAGAATCTAATCCAAACCGCCAAAGCTACGGCTAAAAAGGTAATTCAGCTTATTGGCGACTGGCTGAAATTGATTCCCGGAGTAAACAAATTCTTTTTAGAGCAAGAAACCAAAATCAAGACTGATCGGATTTTGGAGATAATCAAAAAGAAAAAAGGAGAGTAAGAATGTCGAATACTTTGCCTAATCCCGTTACGGGAGAATCAATTTTTTCTAATCCGGTAGTGATCGGATTGATTATTTTTGCGGCAATCGTTTTCGCAGTTGCCGCCGTAATTTTTATTGTGAGGAAAATTTTAAGAAAGCAGTATAATTTGCCAGAGGAGTTTCATAACGTTACTTTATTGGTGATGGTGCCGAAAGAATTTTCCAGAGAAGAGGATAAAGAAAAAGAGCTTAAACAGTTAATCGGCATGGCGGAAAACTTATACGCTAATTTGGGAGGCCTAAAACCCCAAAGCGGACTACGGACTTTTTTATATGGCCGTCAAGACCACTTCGCCTTGGAAATAGTTAAGGAAAAAGATAATGCGATTTCCTTTTACGTTACCTGCCCCAAGTATTTCCGGCGCTTCTTAGAACAGCAGCTGCACGCCCATTATCCTGAAGCGCAAATTGATCCGGTGGAAGATTACAATATTTTCACGCCCCAAGGGATAATTCAGGCGGCCTACCTGAGACTCAAGAAAAAATATATTTTCCCAATTCGAACTTACCAAAAATTGGAATCCGATCCGTTGAACGCCATTACCAATTCGCTTTCTAAATTCCAAACGGATGAAGGCGGAGCGATTCAAATCATTCTTCGCTCGGCCAGAGCCTCGTGGCATGCTTGGCCGGCCAAAGTCGCTTCCGAAATGCAACAGGGTAAAAAGTTGCAAGAAGCACTGAATGCGGCGGGCGGCCGCGGTTTTCTCGGATTTTTAAGCGGAATGTTTAAAATGTTCTTTATTCATAAATCCAAAGAAGACGACCTGCTTCAAAAACAGCAGCTGCATCAGCTTTCACCCATGGAAGAAGAGATCGTAAAATCCCTGGAAGAAAAAACCAGCAAGGCCGGATTCGATGTGAATATCCGGATCGTGGTCTCGGCCAAACGAAAAGATCAGGCGCAAGCATATCTTAGAAATATCATTGATTCCTTTTCCCAATATTCCGGCTACGAATACGGCAATGGTTTTAACGCGGTGCAAGTGGGCAATAATCCCCGTTTGATTCATGATTTTATTTATCGCAATTTTAACGAAAAGCGCGCATTCATTTTAAACACCGAAGAAGTGGTCAGCCTTTACCATTTGCCGCTGCCTTACACCGAAACTCCCAACATTCGCTGGCTCGGCGCCAAAAAAGCGCCCCCGCCAAACAATTTACCTAAAACCGGAGTGATTTTGGGTGAATGCGAATACCGCGGCCAAAAAACGGAAGTACGAATCAAAAAAGACGATCGGGAAAGACACATCTATATAATTGGACAAACGGGTTCAGGAAAATCTTATACCATGGCGAACATGGCCGTTCAGGATATTCAGAATGGCGACGGCTGCTGCCTAATCGATCCGCATGGCGGATTGATTGATGAATATGTTTTGCCTAATGTTCCTAAAAGTAGGGCCGAAGACGTAATTTATTTTGATCCGGCGGATTTGCAAAGACCCATTGGGCTGAATTTGATGGAGTATGATCCCAAATACCCGGAACAGAAAACTTTTGTGATTAACGAGATGATCAAGATTTTTGACAAGTTGTATAATCTGGCTCAAACCGGCGGCCCGATGTTTGAACAGTACATGCGCAATGCCATGCTTTTGGTGATGGATGATCCGGAAAGCGGTGCCACCTTGTTGGAAATTCCCCGCGTCCTTGCCGACAAGGAATACCGAAAATACAAACTTACTAAAACCACTAACATTGTGGTAAAGAGATTTTGGGAAGAAGAAGCAGAAAAAGCGGGCGGTGAAGCGGCGTTGGCCAATATGGTTCCTTACATCACCAGCAAATTGAACACCTTTATCTCCAATGACTATATGCGCCCGATTATTGCCCAGCAGAAAAGCGGATTCAACTTTAGGGAAGCAATGGATCAAGGCAAGATTTTATTGATCAATCTGTCGAAAGGAAGGATCGGAGACTTAAACGCGGAACTTCTGGGGCTGGTAATAGTGGGAAAGATTTTGATGGCCGCTTTAAGCCGGGTCGATCTCCCTGAATCACAGCGCAAACCGTTCTATCTTTACATCGATGAGTTCCAAAACTATGTTACGGAAAGCATTGCGGTAATCCTTTCGGAAGCCCGTAAATACAAGCTTTCCCTGACCATGGCGCATCAATATGTCGGGCAGCTGGTCCAGGGTACCGATACCAGCATTAAAGACGCTGTTTTCGGCAATGTGGGGACCATTGCGGCTTATCGGGTCGGAGTGGAGGACGCCGAGCTTTTTGCTAAGCAGTTCGATCCGGTATTCAATGAATATGACGTTATGAATGTCGACAAATATACCTTTAATCTGAAGCTTTTGATCGATAACAGCCATGCGCGGCCCTTTAACGTAAAGGGAAGAACTCTGCCTAAAGGCAATCCCGAAATGGTGCCGGCGATTAAAGAACTCTCCCGATTGAAATACGGAAGGGAAAGAAACATTATTGAATCGGAAATCTTAGAGCGATCTAAAAAGAAAGAAACAACGGAAATTAAAATTTAGCTCGATCGTTATTTTAACTGTCGCATAGTTAAATTGTTATATTGCTAAATTGTTGAATTGTTATTTTTTAGAAACAATAAAACAATTTAGCAATATAACAATAAAGCAATAGGAATGTCTGAACTATTTTTTCATTTTGGCTTACTTTTGTTAATCTTACTGGTATTTGGCACCATGGCCTTGGCCAGCTATCGGGCCGCTCCTTGGGTTCCGGCGCGAAAAAAAGATTTGCTGAGAATTACAGAACTGGCCGGAATAAAAAAAGACGAAGTAGTATATGAATTGGGTTCCGGCGACGGTCGAGTGACCCTGGAACTGGCTAAACGCTATGATGCTCAGTTTATCGGATATGAAATCTCGTTTATTCCTTATTTGGTTTCTAGAATAAGACTTTTCTTCTTGAACAATTTTTTTGTTCATAGGCTGAAGGGACGAGTAAAAATTTTATACAAAGATTTTTTTCGAGCTGATTTCAGTCAGGCGAATGTTATTGTTTTTTTCCTTACCCCGTATGGCCTAAAAAAACTGGAATCAAAATTCAAAAAAGAAATGAAAAAGGATAGCCGAATTGTCTCGTATGTTTTTCCGATAAAAGCTTTTACACCGGCCGTGGTTAGTAAACCGACCGAAACCAGTAATTCGATCTATTGCTACCGTTTTTAAAACGGCTAAATTGAGCCATTTTTCGAGCCTGTCGCAGCGGGCCTTTTTAATTTTCTTTGACTAATTTTTAAGGTATGATAAAATAGATTCACAATAAAAATAAAACAGTTCGGAAATAATATAAAATAAAAAACAAATTAAAACAAAAAAATATCAAAATATAACAAATAATAAAATTCTGGGAGGAAAATAAAAATGATCGACGAAAATAAATTAGAGCAAATAAAACAAATGATCGATTCGGCTGAAGAAGCCATCCGTTCCGCCAAGCAGATGTTAAGCGAAGCGGCAGGAGCCGATCTTTTTGAAGTCAATGACGCACCGGCCTCCAAAGCAAAAATAGTAGGAAAGGTGGCGGGGGGCGGAAGAATAATAGAAGGAATATTTGACGGGCTGAATATGGTGGGCCCGGATGAAAAACAATACAACGTACCGGCAAATTACGCCTCTAAATCTAAATTAGTAGAGGGTGATGTGCTGAAATTAACCATTTCTGACGATGGTTCTTTTGTTTATAAACAAATCGGTCCGGTAGAACGACGGCGCCTGATCGGAAGCCTGATCCAAGACGAGCAAACCGGCGAATATCGAGTAGTCGCCAGCGGGAAGGGCTATAAGGTGCTTTTAGCCAGCATTACTTATTTTAAAGGAGAAGCCGGAGATGAAGTGGTCATTTTAGTCCCCAAGGATAAGCAGTCTAACTGGGCGGCCGTAGAGAATGTGGTCAAAGGCGGAGGAGCGATTGAAAATAGAGCAGAGTCGGTGATAGTTACAGAATTGGAACAGCTCGAAGATAATCTGGAGAAAAAAGAGGAAAAACTGGAACCTAGCAGAGAAGAAGATAAGGAAAAGGAAAAACTGGAGGATATTGGGATTTAGGAAGTTAGGAGATTAGCTTGTAGCTTTTTAGCTTATTAGGTTTTAAATTGTTTTATTGTTTTTTACTGGTATTTTCCAACAATTTAACAATATAACAATAAAACAATTTCTAATTAATTAGGCAAATAATCCTTAACCGGGTTTTTTTATTACGCTAAATCAGGATTGCAGAAGATTCAAATAAAGGCTAAACTAGGATTAGTTTACTAACCAAAAATATGCCCTCAACACTTTATCGAAAATATCGGCCGAAATCCTTTAGTGAGATAGTCGATCAAAATCACATTAAAATAACGCTGACCAATGAACTGGAAAGCGGCCGGATTGCCCATGCTTATTTATTCAGCGGCCCGCGCGGCATTGGCAAAACCACTATAGCCCGCCTTGTGGCCAAAGCGTTGAATTGTCAAAAACGCGCCTCCGGAAAAGCAGAGCCTTGTAACCAGTGCCCTTCTTGTACCGAAATAAACAATGGTCGCTCGTTGGACCTGATTGAAATTGATGCCGCCTCGCATACCGGCGTAGACAATGTGCGGGAAAACATTATTAATAATTCCCGCGTGGTGCCGGTTTCCAGCAAATACAAAGTGTTCATTATTGATGAAGTACACATGCTTTCCCTCTCGGCGTTTAACGCCCTGCTTAAAACTATAGAAGAGCCGCCGGAAAACGTAGTATTTATTTTAGCCACCACCGAACTGCATAAAGTTCCTTCTACCATTATTTCCCGCTGCCAGCGCTTTGATTTCCAAAAGGTAGGAGTGAAAGATATTATCGATCGCCTTTCCCGAATCGCCCAGGCGGAAAAAGTTAAAGTGGATGAAAAAGTGCTGGAAGCAATTGCTTTATCATCTGAGGGAAGCGTCCGTGACGCCGAGAGCATGCTGGGCCAGATTTTTTCCTTAGGGGAAAAGGAAATCACTTTTGATCTGGCCGAACTGGTTATTCCTCATTCTGATGCCAAGCTGGTCATTGAGCTGTTAGAATACCTGTTTATCAATGACGCGGCCCAAGCCTTAAGTTTACTCAATCGTTTAGTAGAAGAAGGGATTAGCATAAAGCATTTTACTAAAAATGTGATTGAGATATTGAGAAAAGCGATTTTGCTGAAAGTTTCCCCGCTTTTGGAGGAGTTTTCTTCTATTGAGCTTGATTCGGAGCAGGTGAAAAGGTTGAATAAAATTGTGGAAAAGACCAGCGCCAATCAGCTTTTGAAATGGATTAACGTTTTTTTAAGCAAAGAGCCGCTTTTAAAAACCAATTCCGAAATCATTCAGTTACCTTTAGAAATAGCCGTTTTAGAAATAATCGAATCTCCGGAAACCCCGCCTTCTTTGGCTAAGCCGACGCCACCCCCTAAAATCAGTAACTCAAAAAAACCGGAAATTAAAACAAAAGTAATTCTTAAAAGCCCCGTTGCGGTTAAGGAAAAACCGGCTCAAAAAGCAGCGACCGTAATCAAACTCTCTGAAATAAAGCAGAAATGGAATCAGTTGTTGAATGAATTAAGAAAATATAACCATTCCTTAGCCTTAACCTTGCGCGTTAGCGAGATTCTAAGTCTAGAGGCTGATGTGTTGACTCTGGGGTTCGGTTACCGGTTTCATTTAGACCTGGTGTGGGAGCGAAAGAACAAAATCATTATCGAAGAGGCATTGGAGAAAACGTTCGGTTCGCCGCTTAAAATTAAATGTGTCGTACAAGAAGAATTAAGAACTAAAATCGCGCCTAAGATAAAAGAACTCAAAGATAATCCAGCGGATGATTCCTTAAAAGATGCCCTTGACGCTTTTGGGGGAGAAGTGGTTGAATAACTGGTAATTAGTAATTAGTAATTGAAAATTAAAACTGGTAATTGTAAGGTTTAGATATTGGGGAGTAGCCAAGCGGCAAGGCAATGGATTCTGGCTCCATGATCGTAGGTTCGAATCCTACCTCCCCAGCCATACAGTAATATCTCGCGAATTTTTGAAAGCGGCGGCGATTGAAGCCATTGCTCGGATTATTAATCGTACATCGTTTTTAACAGACGAAAAATGGAATACAAAAGAGCCATCGAGATTTTATCGAAGGCAATGGAAAAGCATTCTTTTTCTCAAGAAGAAAAAGAGGCGATCATGGCCGCCATCGGAGTATTAGACTCGGCTTCGATCGGTGATAAGATGTTTAAAGCAAGAATATCAGCCCAAAAAGCCAATCGGAAAAAGGATACGGAATGGTAAAACCTGGAATAAATCCAGGATTATTTTTTAACAAGTAAAGAGCACCTCGGGGAGGGTTTATTCTTCTAATAGGAAAGTCTAAAGAAGCAGGGTTTGGAATTTACAAAAAGGAAAGTGGGAGTGCGCAGTGCGTTTCGGAATGGGAAAAAGGAGTGTGTCTTGAAACCCTGATCCCCACATTTCATTCCTTAGCCCATTACCCGCTCCGTGCAAATCATTCCTAGCGCCAGCATAAAGTAATTGATTTTTAAGCGAGGAAGAAGTACTATACAAGTGTCAAAATTCATTTACTAACGATAATAAACCATGAAAAATTTCAATCGAGGTGGCAAATTAAGCAGAGGAGGAGGTTTTAACACGCGGGGTTTTGGGGGCAGAGATAATGACAGACAGATGTACCAAGCAACTTGCGCGGAATGTGGCAAAGAATGCGAAGTTCCTTTTAAACCCAGTGGGGATAAACCGGTATACTGCAGCAGCTGTTTTGAAAATAAAAGGGGTCGAAAGGAAGATTACCGCAGGCCCAGCTTTGAAGAAAAAAGAATGTTCGCCGCAACCTGCGACATCTGCGGCAAGGCCTGTGAGGTTCCTTTTAAACCTACTGCAGGAAAACCGGTTTACTGCAATGATTGTTTTGAAAAAAAAGGCGGTAAAAAAAATAGGGGCGGTGGCGGCGAACAGTCCAGTAAACAGTTCGACATTCTGAACAGCAAACTAGATCAAATTCTAAAAGTGCTGGTCCCGGCTTCGGAAAAAAAGTCGGCGCCAAAAGAAGCTGCGCCAAAAGCGGTTAAAAAAATAGAAAAATCCGCCAAGGGTAAATCTGCCGCCAACGGAAAAACGGCTAAAAAACCTTCGGTTAAAAAAACGTCGGCCAAAAAAGCGAAAAAATAGCGAGACTGATTCAAACAGGATTTCGATTTATTAAAAAAACCGCTGAAAGGCGGTTTTTTGGCTGATTGATTTTACCGGTTTTTAAAATCTTTTATATTTTCTCGGCTTTCTTTGGAAGAATTTTTTTGAACCCTCTCGCGATGAGTATCCGTCATTAAAACGGCGTGAAGGTCTGTGTTTGGCCGACGGCTGGAATTCCCGGAAAGGCCTTTCTTGGTTTGGCGCAGCCTGTTTTGCCGCCAGTTTCGGCAAAGGCGAAACTAACAGCTGGGTCTTAATCAGTTTTTCAATGTTTCGGACGTCTTTTGATTGGTCCGGAGTGGCAAAAGAGATGGCGTGTCCCTGGTGGCCGGCGCGGGCGGTCCTTCCGATGCGATGCACGTAATCTTCGGGATTTTTTGGCAAATCGTAGTTGATTACCAGTTCAATGCCCGCCACATCAATGCCGCGCGAGGCAATATCCGTAGCGACCATAATGCGGTATTTGCCCAGCTTAAAGCCGGACATGGCTTCGATCCGCTGGTTAAGCGAGCGGTTAGAATGAATTTCCGTGGCGCTGTGCCCGACGTTCCTTAGGGAGCGGGCGATTTTTTTGGCGGAAAATTTGGTTCGGCTGAAGATTAAAACGCTGCCGCGGTACTCGCTCAAAACTTTTTCCAACAGCGGCAATTTAGAGCTGTTGCCGACAAAAAATAGTTCCTGGGTGACTTTTTGCGAAATCGTGCCGGAAGGCGCCACCTCTACCCGAATCGGAAGCTTCATGTAACTGGTGGCTAAACTGATTATTTCCTTTGGCATGGTGGCCGAGAACAGCATGGTTTGACGGTTGCGGGGCACGTGCTGGACGATCCGGTTAATCTGCGGAACAAAACCCATATCCAGCATGCGGTCGGCTTCATCCAGCACTAAAATTTTAACCTGATCAAGCTTAATATTTTTTTGCTCCAGATGATCGTTTAACCGACCGGGAGTGGCAATAATAACGTGAGGGTTTTTTCTTAAGGCCTGCAATTGCCGGTTGGGTGATTCGCCGCCGATTAGAATGGCGGTTTTTAATCCGATGCTTTTGCCGATTTGCAGTAAGCTCTCATTAACCTGAATGGCCAGTTCACGAGTGGGTAGAATAACCAGTCCTTTTGAGCCCTTCATTTGAGCCAGCCGCTGAATCATGGGAATGCCAAAGGCCAGCGTCTTGCCGGTGCCGGTCTGGGCTACGCCCATAATATCTTTGCCTTCGCAGGCCGCCGGAATGGATTGGCGCTGGATGGGGGTCGGGGTGATGAATTTTAGGTTATCCAGTATTTCCAAAATTTTCGGCGCTATCCCTAGGCCGTCAAAACTCTGGTTTTCGTTGGTTAATAAAGTCATGTGATTGGTTGGATTGGTTATCCGTTATTAATAAGCATCAAGTATAGTCGAAAAAATGATTTATTGTCAATGGTAAACTGTTTCTAAATAATATTGACCGTTTTTCATCATTATGTTTAGATAAGGCCACAAACCTTGAGATAAAGAAGCTCAAGGATGTTCATACCATTGGAGTTGTCCAGATGAGAAGTGTAAACGACCGATTTCTGGAGTACGTCCAGATGGACACCAGATCGGTGCAACCCACGCCCGGCGTTGATCCGCCTCACCCGAGTAATCCCAATGAACTCGTGCTGGTGGAAAAAATCGCCGGGGAATTCATCCAGATGGGCATTCTGGAAACGCAGATGGTCCGTCTCGGCGACGGGTCCAAGCTGATCGAGATTCCGGCCACGCCGGGTTTCGAGAATACGCCGGGAATTGCGCTGGTTTTTCATGTCGATACCTATTTCGGCTGCGAAGGACTGGCCAAGCCCATCGTTCACCACTACCAGGGCGGAGACATCGTTCTGCCCAACAACGGCGTGATTATTCCGGCCAGTGAACTCGTTGGTCTGGAAGGCAAGCACATCATTACTTCGGATGGCACGACGCTTTTGGGCGCGGATGACAAAGGTGGCGCGGCCGCGACCGTCACCGCCATTGAGGAGATGCTCATTAGCGGCATGGCGCACGGCCCCATCTGGGTTTGGGTCTGCGTGGACGAAGAAATCGGCGAAGTCGGCGTCAAATTCCTGCCCAAGGAAGTGGTTGACCAGTGGAAGCTCTTCCTGACCGTGGACGGCAAGGAACCGGAAGCCGTGGACACCGCGTGTTTCATCGGTGTGAGTGTGGATGTTGAATTCAAAGGCGTCGATGCCCATCCCGGGGAAGACGGCGGGCATCTGCGTTGCGCCCATTACGCGGGTAGTTGCTTTGTGGACAGGCTGGGTAACGAAGTCATGCCCACTCAGAGCAGCGGCGCCCAGTCGTTCCTCTACGTTCCCGCGACTCGTCCTTTCACGGCTGCCCTGGCCCAGATTACGGTGATCCCGCGCACCTTCGAGCGGGATGAAATTTCGTTGCTTCACGGTACGGTGGCCCGCCTGGCCAAGATCGCGGCCGAACGTTACGACGTCGCGTTCACGGTAGGGGAGCCGGAGGTGCAGTACATCAACATCGAACCGGCCATCAAGGCCCACCCGGAAATGCTCGACCCGATTTTCAACGCTCTTCGGAAAAACGGGCTCACTCCCCGGGAACACCGCGTCCGCGCCGGAACCGACGGCGCCATGTTCGGCATGGCTTATTCGGATATTCCATCGCCGAACCTGGGTTACGGCAGCCGACGCATACACGGCGTGCACGAGCACCTGATCCAGGAGGAGATGGAAACGACCGTAACTGTCCTTCTCGACGCGATCACCAGCTACGCGCAAATGACGCGCTGAACATCAGCATGCTCCTTACAAAAAGAGTCTTTCAAATTTATCTGGATTACCCGCCCGCTGGTTGATGTATCGATACCATCGGGCTTTTTTTATACCATCAATACTTGATTAAAAATAAAAATTAAATTATAATGATGTATCATACTTGTTTGAAAAATTACAAGAGACGGTAATTTTTTTAAATAGCGAATAATTATGGAAATAAGAAATATCGCCATTATCGCGCATGTCGATCATGGCAAAACAACTTTAACGGACGCTTTAATGAAACAGACCGGCATGACTGACGGTACTGTTACCATGGACAGCAACACCCTGGAAAAGGAAAGGGGCATTACGATTTATTCGAAAAACACCTCAGTGTTTTATAATGGCACCAAGATTAATATCGTGGATACTCCCGGCCATGCCGATTTCAGTTCCGAAGTGGAGCGCATTTTGCGTTCCATTGACTGCGTTTTACTTTTGGTGGATGCCCAAGAAGGCCCTATGCCCCAGACCAAGTTTGTTTTAAAGAAGTCGCTGGAACTGGGCTTGAAACCGATTGCGGTAATCAATAAAATTGACAAGCCGGCGGCACGCCCTGAAGAAGTGGCGGAAATGGTTTACGAATTATTTTTGGATTTGGGAGCCAGCGACGAGCAATTGGATTTTCCGGTAATTTACGCCGCTTCCAAATTAGGTCTGGCTAAAATGAATCTGGAAGACGAATCGGCCGATTTAAATCCGCTTTTGGATCTTATTTTGAAACATGTGCCGGCCGTGCCCGAGGAGTCAGCCTCCGAATTGTTTGCCGCCCAGCCTTTTAATTTGGCTTATGATAATTTTTTAGGGCGTTTGGCCATTTGCCGCGTTTATTCCGGAAAGGTCAAATCCGCTCAAGAAGTCCGAGTGCTCAGTTCTAAAGGCCTTGAGCCGCGCCGGGGTAAAATCACCAAGCTATTCACTTTTCATGGATTAGAGCGCAAGGAAGTATCCGAAGTTTCGGCCGGAGACATTGTGATGATTGCGGGCATGCCCGATATTGATATTGGCGAAACCATTGCCGAGAACGAAAGCCAAGCTCCGCTGCCGGCCATTAGCATTGATGAACCGACCATCTCTTTGAATTTTTTGGTGAACAATTCTCCTTTTGCCGGAAAAGAAGGCAAATTCGTGACCAATAGCCAGCTTAAGGAGCGCCTGCGCAAGGAATTAGAGGTCAATGTCGGCTTGAAAATCGATTTTTCCGAAACGGCCTATTATAAAGTCTGTGGCCGGGGCGAATTGCATATCGCCATTTTACTGGAAAATATCAGGCGCGAAGGCTATGAACTGCAAGTTTCCCAGCCCCAAGTAATCATCAAAGAAGAAAACGGCGTTAAGCTGGAACCTTTTGAAGAATTAACCATTGATGTGCCGGAAAAAAATTCCGGCGTGGTTATTGAAAAAATATCCAAACGCCGCGGCCAGCTTTTAAGCATCAAAGCCCACCAGGGTACGACCCGCTTGATTTTTGAAATTCCCACCAGAGGTCTTTTAGGCTACCGCAATGAATTCGTGGTGGATACCCGGGGCGAGGGCATTTTATGCACGCATGTTTTAGGTTTTAAACCCTATGCCGGCGCCATAGAAAAAAGCGAATTAGGTTCCATGGTTTCCGGCTTTAACGGCAAGACCTCCGCTTATTCCCTGGCTAATCTGGAAGAGAGGGGCACGCTTTATCTGGGAGCCAACGTCGCGGTTTACGAAGGCATGGTTATTGGTAATGTGGCCAAAGGCAATGATTTAGTGGTGAATCCGATCAAAGGTAAGAACTTAACCAATATGCGAGCTTCTGGTTCCGATGATGCCATTAGGCTGACCGCTCCCGTAGAGCTGACCCTAGAAAGCGCTTTAAGCATTATACATGATGATGAATATCTAGAAGTTACGCCCAAGAGCATTAGGTTGTGCAAAAAATATTTATCCGCTCTCGAAAGAACCCGGCACAAACGCCAGGATGAATAAATCCCCACACCTTCTGGTGGGGTATTAGTTCCAAAGGAAAGGCTTAATATGATCCTTTCGTTCCCGCTTAACGGGACAGGGTATTCGGAAGGGTGTGGGGATAAAATGGCAATTTGCTGTGGATTTACAACCAGTCATCATAGTTTCTTATAGATAAAAAAACCGGGAAAGGGGATTCCCGGGTATAGCATTTTGTGATTTGTGATTTAAGGTACAACGCAAATGCTGAACGAACCAAAATAATAGGGGTGGGGAAGTGGCCATTTGACCAAGTGGTAAAGCGTGCCGTCCAGCTTGCACCACCAAATGCCATCGTCATTGGTAAAGGCAATGGCATCACTATTCGGAGACCAGGCGATGCCTTTGACTGGCCGTTGGACCAAAAGCGTTGCCTGCCAATTTTGGATGTCGCCAAGATACAGACCCCATTCCGTTGTCTGGTAGGATCGGTAAAAGGCATAGTGCTGCTGATCGGGAGAAACGCGCAAGTACATGGCGTATTCAGGTCCGACCGGTTGCTCGGTTGTGTCACCCGGATTGATGGTTACCTGGAAAATTCCGAGGTAGTAAATTTTGTACAGTACTTTATTAGCCGCAACCCAGGTAATGTCCAGCTCTTCATCGTAAATCGTTTGACCGGTAACGGAATGCCAGATTAACGATTGCGCATTGCTTCCGTTCGAGTTAATCATTCTCACCCAGCTGTTATAGCCACCGTAAGAATGGTTGACAAAGGCGATTTTGCTATCATCGGGCGAGTAGGACGGGCAATGGTCGTAGGTTTGACCAGGAGTGTCGTAAATTTTGGTTGATTGGTTTGTTGCCAGGTCATAAACGTAGAGGCCATCATAGTAAACGCCATTGACGACTTTGTTTCCTTCGTGCGACCAATTGAACGAATTGGCCCGCGAACCGTACTGAAACGAGGAAACAAGACTTCCGCTAACATTCCTGATTACCATTCCGATGCCGCCCTGGTTGCTGTAAGCAAGCATGCTGTTGTCCGGTGAACTGTAGATTTGGGTGGTTAAAGCCCAAGAGCTGGTATAGCCGCCGGTATCGAATACCACGGGGTAAAGACTGTCCATGGCCATGGTAAACATAGAATCGCCCTTAATGTAGAAGATTTTGTAGGGAGGGGCGTTTTCCATGGAAATGTTTACCAAGGTGGTGTCATCGCCGACAACCACCGCTGTAAAATCAATGGGCAGATAGCCGGGCATGGTCAGCCTAAGGTCGCAGGCGCCGCTGGCCAGGTTGAACAGAGTGTCGGGTGTGATTCCGGCCAGGCTGTCGCTCAGCCAGTCCGTTATCCAGATTTGCGCTCCTAGAGGTTGGCTTTGAATTACCAAATTGCCGAAGCCGGGAATAACCGGTTCGTCAATTGGATTTTCAGGGTTTTTATTACAGGAGCTTGTGGCGGTAATAAGTAGTATTGCCGCAATCAATCGCAGGACGGTGATTTTCATGGCAGACCTCAATTTATATGGGTTTTTGTTAACGAACTGATATTGATGATTATTCCAATTTATACCTTTTACGAATAATGTCAAAATATTAGGGATATAAAATCATCTACTATTGACATAATTCACCGCATTTAATAGTATTAACAATCACCGAGTCGGCCTAGCGGGCTTCTGGTAAGTATAGTTCCTGCCGCAGCCAGGGAGGAACTCAGAAAGACGTTTCCCGGTCTCATAAGGGTTAGACAGGGATATCCTGGAAGTGGGCCGTGTCCTTGCACTTTCACGGAGACTTGATCGGACACCCCCGGGTTACAACCTTACGGCCCGGGGTAATTTTTTTGTTGATCCGGACACTTTCGAGAGAAAGTGTATCGGGTTGATTACTCATAAATTTCCGTAAGAAAGCGCGAATACGTATTCGCGCTTTCTTACGGAAGATTGGAAATACATCAGTTTAAATTGCGAAAAAGGTAAAGTAAAAAGCCTTCAGCGGAATCAAAAATTGATTGGCTAAAGGCCTAAGGGACGATTGGTCCGCAACACTTAAAAATGACCACCATAATTATTCCTGCGATCACGGCAATTACCAGGAATTTCAGTCGTTCCCGATCTTCAAAGTCCATTTTTCCTCCACAGAGCAGTCGATAACTGGTCAAATCACCTTACCTCAAATATTTAATTTTATCAAATTTTCTCCCTTTAGGGGGATTTTTTTTGGCCAAAAAAACCAATTAATAATAATGCCTTGAATTAATTTAGATTTTCCCATATACTGTAAGGGCGAACGAGATTTAAATTGAAGACTGGTGATAAGTCGTTTCTCGATTTGAAAAACAACTATCAAAATCAATAAAATTCTAAAAAAGCCCGATAAAAAGGCCGGGTTTTTTGATTAATTATTAATAAGGAATTTATTTATGAGCGAAGTGCTACTACTAGGAATTATCCTAGGAATCAGTGTAATCGGCCTAATTGCCGCTTATCTTATTGCCCGCTGGGTCTTGAAAAGAGGAGTAGGTGATCAAGCCATGCAGGCCATTTCGAGCGCAATCAAAGAAGGCGCGGAAGCATTTATGCGCCGCCAATACAAAACAATCATAGTTTTAGCAGTAATCGTCACCCTGGTTCTTTTTGTTGGCTACGGTTTTATTCGGGATCATCAGGCCTTTGACCCAATAGATTCCAGTTTAGGATTGGCTTTTTGGGTTGGATTATCCTTTGTCTTGGGAGCGGCCTGCTCCTTAGTGGCCGGATACATCGGCATGTGGATTTCTATTCGCTCGAACATTCGGGCCGCGGCCGGCACCATGAAAAATATCAATGAAGGATTAAGAGTAGCGCTCCGCGGGGGCGCGGTTTCGGGATTAGTGGTGGTAGGAATGAGTTTATTGGGCGTGGCCGGTCTTTATTCCCTGGTCCGTTTGACCACCGATGTTGAAGTAACCCGAATTCCCTTTTTAATCGTCGGTTACGGTTTTGGCGCTTCGTTTGTGGCGCTTTTTGCCCAGCTGGGCGGCGGAATTTATACCAAAGCCGCGGATGTGGGGGCAGACCTGGTAGGAAAAGTAGAAGCGGGCATTCCGGAGGATGATCCGAGAAATCCCGCCGTGATCGCGGACTTAGTCGGCGATAACGTGGGTGACTGCGCGGGCCGTGGAGCGGATTTATTTGAGTCAACCGCCGCGGAAAATATCGGAGCCATGATTTTAGGAGCGGTAATGGCCTTAAAACTGCCGAACGCCAGCCCCATGTGGATTTTAGGAGTAATGATGTTTCCTCTCGTCGCCCGCGCTTTTGGAATTATCGCCTCTATTGTCGGAATTATGCTGGTTAAGGTGAAAAATGAAGAACGGCCCATGAAGGCCTTGAACCGCGGTTATCATATATCGGTGATTCTGGCCCTGATCGGTTTTGGCATTGCCAGCCGCTGGCTGCTTTTCAATGATTATGCGCCTAACGCTTGGTTGTATTTCTTTGGCTGCGGTATTATCGGAGTTCTGGCTTCGGTAGCTTTCGTTTTCATCACCCAATATTACACCGAATACAAATACCGTCCGGTACTTTCTATTGCTGAAGCTTCTAAAACTGGACCGGCCACTAATATTATTGCGGGCGTGTCCGTAGGATTCGAATGCACCGCTTTGCCGGTTATCGTTATTTCACTATCCATTTTAGGAGCCTACTACTTAGGCAAGGCTTCCGGCTTTCCGGACGCCGGCCTGTTTGGTACGGCCGTGGCCACCATGGGCATGTTAGCTACTGCCGCTTATATTCTGGCAATGGATACCTTCGGCCCGATTGCCGATAACGCCGGCGGCATTGTGGAAATGAGCAAACAGTCGGAAGAAGTACGCAAAGTATCGGATCAACTGGATGCGGCGGGCAACACCACTAAGGCCTTAACCAAAGGTTACGCGATTGGCTCAGCCGCGTTGGCCGCCTTTCTGCTTTTTTCCGCCTATCTCGACGAAGTAAGGAATTACGGATTGAATTTAACCAGCGTGGATATTGCCAAGCCGGCCGTGTTCGTGGGCGGTCTGCTGGGAGCGATGCTGGTTTTTCTATTTTCCGCTTTTGCTATTCGAGCCGTTGGCCGCGCCGCTTACTATGTAATCAACGAAGTGCGCGCCCAGTTCAAAGAAAGCCCGGAAATCCTCCAGGGCACCAAAAAACCCGATTACGGCCGGTGCGTGGATATTGTTACCAAAGGCGCGTTAAAAGAAATGACTTTGCCCGGTCTGCTAGCTGTGCTTATGCCAGTAGCAGTGGGAATTATATTTCGGTTTCTAGATATTGGAGCGGAAGCAGTAGCCGCCTTTTTAATGGTCGGTACCATTGGTGGAATCTTAATGGCGCTTTTCATGAATAACGGAGGCGGCGCCTGGGATAACGCCAAAAAATACATTGAAGCGGGCAACTTGGGCGGCAAAGGATCGGATACTCATAAAGCAGCGGTAGTGGGCGATACAGTGGGCGATCCGTTCAAAGATACGGCCGGTCCATCCTTACACGTTCTCATTAAATTACTCTCTACTATTACCTTAGTCCTAGCGCCGTTATTCATCTAATCGCGGATTCTTCGCGCATGACGGCGGCGAATAAAAAACATTCCCATGAATCAAGAGGAATTTGAACAAGCCGCCGCTGATGCGTTTAGTGCTTTGCCGGAGAAATTTAGAAAGAAGATTGAAAACGTCGGTTTTGTGGTGGAAAAAGAAGCCCGGCCGGCCGAACTCAAAGAACGGGGGATTAGATACCGCGGAATATTGCTGGGGCTGTATCAGGGAGTACCTTTAACTAAAAGAGGGGTAAATTACTCCTTGGTTTTGCCGGATAAAATTACTTTATTCAAGAAATCAATTGAGCAGCTAGCCGGCCATAACGATCAACGGATAAAAGCGCTGATTCAAGAAGTCATTTATCATGAGGTCGGGCACTACTTCGGCATGAGCGAAGCCCAGGTCCGGCTTTGGGAACAAAGAAGAAAATCCCGAACAAAAATTTAGTTTGTTTTAATTGGGATGGCAGACTGATTAGTCTGCCATCCACTATATTCAGAAGAATACCACAGCCAATTCATATTTATTTAACAATAATCAATTAATTGGATATTGTTAAAGGAGCTTTTATAACGATTTTTGGTTAATTGACATCACAATTTAATCGTCGTAACATTATTTCATTGGGCTTCCTCGAAAAGGGAGCTTTTGTGTTTAATCTACCGCCCCCAGCCCCTCCTTCGCAAGGAGGGGAGTATAAGGTACCTCTCCTTGAAAAGGAGAGGAAAGGTGAGGTAAAAGTATGGCGGATTATATCAATAAAACGACGGAGTTAATTATAAGAAGGAAGTTAAGACGTAACATGACTTATGCTGAACAGATATTGTGGAGACATTTAAGGAATAGAGGAATCGGATATAAATTTAAACGGCAGGTAAGCATTGGAAAATACGTGGTGGATTTTTATTGCCCTAAATATAAACTAGCCATAGAAATTGACGGCGATTCGCATTACGAAACTAAAGCGATAAAACATGACCAAGTCAGAAGTGAATGGATAAATAAACTGGGAATAAACATTATTAGATTTACGAATAAAGATATTTACGAAAGTATTGACGGGGTTATCGAAAAAATTATAAAACAATTGTCCGTTTCCTCTCCTATTATCAAAAGAGGAAAATAGTTTCAATCGCCCAAAAGGTGATTTTCTAAAGGCAACTTTGTTTCTAATTGGGATAACAGACTGATTAGTCTGCCATCCACTATATTCAAGACTACCTCTAATTTATATTTTATCGCCCAAAAGGCGATTTTTTGGTAGAATGGGAATATGCCCGAAGTAGCTGATATTATAACTCCTAAAAAAATTTTGCTAAACGGCCTGCTGTTTGGATTTGCAAAAGCCCGGCGCGGGTTTATTTTGGTACACGGGCTTTCCAGCTCCTTATTCTCTAAATTAAAACTGGTAGAAGAACTGGCTAAAGTCGGGCCAGTTTTAACCTTTAACAACCGTGGCCACGACAAAGTAACCCGGATTCAAAAACTGGATACGCGTAGTAAAAAAGGATACCGCTCAATCCAGGCCGGCGGAGCGCACGAAGTTTTTGCGGAATGCACCGATGATTTGACCGGCGCCGTTAATTTCATGAAAAAGAGGGGAGTGCGAGAAATAATTTTAGTGGGTCATTCCACCGGCTGTCAGAAAATCGTCTATTATTTGGCAAAAACCCAAGTGAAAATCAAGGGAGCGGTGCTGTTATGTCCCATGAGCGATTATGCCGGAGCGGTTAAGGAATACGGAACAGCCAAGCTGAAGGCGGTGGGAAAGCTGGCCCGCCGATTAGTAAAGTCAAAGCAGGCGCACCGACTTTTACCGCTCGATTTATGGCCGGAATATGACGACGCTCAGCGCTTTTTAAGCCTGTGTACCGCTAAAAGCAAAGAAAACCTTTTTCCCTATGATGGCAGTGCTAAACCGACTGTTCTGAAAAAAATAAAGAATCCTTGTTTGGTTGTTTTGGCAGAGAAAGACGAGTACCGCGATCGGCCGATAAAACAAATTGCGGTTTGGTTTCAAAAAAATTCCGGTAATCCTAAAAGCGAAACCATTATTGTCTCTAAATCCTTGCATTCTTTGCAAGGCCAAGAGGGGCCAGTGGTATCCCAAATCAGGAAATGGATTTCTCTGATTTGAATTCTCTTCAATTATTTATAGACGAACAATCTTTGTTTTATTTTATCGTTACTATAGAACTGATTCTTATTCTGGTTTTACTGTTGTTTATCATCTATTTTGGCATTCCTTTTGTCCGGGGAGCGCCCTTTGCCGTATCCACTCCCGGAAAAACCAAAAAAATGCTGGAGCTGGTTAAGCGCTATCTCGGCGACCGGCCTCGGGCTAAAGCAGCGGATTTAGGATCAGGTGACGGCCGGCTGGTCTTGGCCTTGGCGGCCAACGGTTTAGAAGCGCACGGATTAGAAATCAATCCTTTTTTAGTTTGGTATTCGCGGAGGAAAGTAAAAAAGGCCGGGCCAGAAAATGCTTTTATTCACCGTGCCGATTATCTAAAAGTAAATTTAAGCGAATACGATATTATCGTCCTGTTCGGCGTATTCTATATGATGGATCGGCTGGAGCAAAAACTGAAAAACGAACTCCGTCCGGGCGCCCTGATAATCAGCAACTATTTCCGGTTTCCGCACTGGCAGCCGATTGCCGAACAAGATAAAATTTTTGTCTATCGGATTGAGCGCATTCCTTCGCCACGACGCATAGTTTTGAATTCAGGAATTTAGCGCAACGCTTAAGGCCTCATTGGGAGTCAGATAGTTAACTTAAATTTTGAAAGAGAGTTTTTTAGTCATAATAAAATATTTATTGCACTTTCTGTAACCAGAAAGTGCCAAAGAGTTTTGGGGGCAACAAAGCGCCGATTCGCCAATTTTGGCGTGTTTTGTTTTTCTGGGGCTTAATGTTGCCCCCAAACCCCCTCCGATTCTTTTTTTAAGTTCATTCCATATAATATACCTATTTTTCTATTCATAGTTGCATATCTTAAGATGTTACAAGTTGACCTGAATTCGGGAGTATTTCGTTAAAATGGAGGAAATATTCTTTATATGATATAATTAGTCATTATGACTCAAGTTTGGCTCTACACGATTGTTAGCGTATTCATTGTAAGCAGCATCTCCTTAATCGGAGTGCTGACAATTTCGTTTAACCTGGAACGGCTAAAAAAGATTCTTCTTTTTTTAGTCAGTTTTGCCGCCGGATCTCTTTTGGGCGGAGCATTTATCCATCTTTTGCCCGAAGCCTATGACGAGATTGAAAACATCGAAATGATTCCTTATCTTATCTTGCTGGGGATAGTCTCTTTTTTTATTATTGAAAAGATTTTATGCTGGCGGCACTGCCATATTCCCACCTCAGAAGAGCATCCTCACCCCATGGCTATCAATAATATTATTGGTGATGGCGCCCATAATTTTATCGATGGCATGATTATCGCCGGAAGTTATTTAGTGAGTTTTCCCTTGGGATTAGCTACTACCGTGGCAGTGATTTTACATGAAATACCGCAAGAGATCGGAGACTTTGGAATACTGCTGCACGCGGGGTTTTCCCGTAAAAAAGCGCTATTTTTTAACTATCTTTCCGCTTTTACCGCGGTGATTGGAGCGGTGCTGACTTTGATGATCGGAAATTCTATTACCAAGTCAAATGAATTCCTGATTCCCTTTACCATTGGCGGATTTATTTACATTGCCACAGCCGACTTGATCCCGGAGTTAGTCAAAGAAAATAAACTGGGCAGGTCAATTCTGCAGTTACTTTCATTGTTGGCGGGGATTGGCATAATGGCCCTGCTTCTTTTAATAGAATAAAATTACGAAATGCATCTCCCTGACGGATTTTTAGGACCGGGCACCTCCGCTTCGCTAATGGCCTTTACGGCGGCGGTGGGAGCAGTGGCTGTCAGAAAAATCAAAAAAAGTTTTTTTGCCAGACAAAAAAATCCGGTTTTGGCTACGCCGGAAGGCATCACTATGGGTGGGGGAGAAACCACTACCATAACGAAATACGGAAAAAATACTCTTGCGGATATGTTTTTAGTGGGAGTTTTTATTTTTGCCGCTCAGATGATTGATTTTACCATCGTGGGTGGTGAGGCGGGTCATTTTTTAGGAGGAGCGTTAGCGGCAATATTGCTTGGTCCTTTAGAAGGAATGATCGTACTATCGGCAGTTCTAATCATCCAAGCCTTGTTCTTGGGTGATGGCGGAATGGTTGCTTTAGGAGCAAATATATTCAATATGGCTGTGGTCGGAGCGATCGGCGGTTATTATATTTATTACTTTCTCAAAAAATATTTAAGGAGAATAAAAACAGCAATATTTATTGCTGCCGGAAGCAGTGTTGTTTTGGCTTCATTTGCCTATTCCTTAGAGTCGGTAATCGCTGGTTCTAGTTGGAATAATAATTTTATTCTCACTCACATAATTGTAGGAATCGGAGAGGGGATCATTACCGTCTTAATGCTCAAGGCGTTCGGATTTAAAAAGAAAACGGATTAGACCTTGAGCTTTAATTAACAAATTCACTAATTTTTTCCGCCTCTTTTTTACCCGCTTCATAGGTCGAAAGCAGCTTGGCCTGATTAGTGGTGAAGGTGAGGCTGTGCTGGCCTTCCGGCGGGCTGATAATCAGCACGTTTGAATTATTTTTCGCGAGCGCCAGATCCGTTCTTAAGGATTTCTCTTTATTGGTCAAATAGTCAAAAAAGGGCAGATCATACATGGGGTTGGCTCCAATCCCTTCTAAAACGTTTTTAAGATGATGCCGGAATTTCCGGTCCAAGGACTGATTTAAAATCATTACAATTTTTTGGCCAGGATATTTTTCCACAAGATACTTGAGTCCGATCGGCTCTTTGGGTGCGGCATCGATATGGCCGTAAGTATTCCGATAAGAAAAATAATAAGGAGCAATGCTTACTGCCGATTCTATCACCGTCAGGGGATCATTGCTATTATCGACGCGCTGGTAAACTACTTCTCCCGTTTTTAGGTTCAAAAGCTTGGCAAAAAGGGGAGTGCCCTGCGATTTTAACCTAGGAATGTCCAAAGGCTTTCGGTGCTTCACCACTTCAAAGAGGTAGTTTAGATCAACGGCGTTCAATATTTTTTCCGGGGCGAACGGCTTCACGTATCCATGCCACAGTCGTTGAATCAATCCTTTGGGGATCCGTTTAGGAAAAACAAAATCATGGGTTAAATCTTCGTAAAATATGGATGATCCCAGCTCCGTTTGTCTGGTTAAGAAATAGGCTCCAATGAATACACCGACGGAAACTCCGTAAACCGCTTCAATCTGATTATAGCAATCCATTTTTTGCAGAGCCGTTACCGCGCCCGCGCCAAAAACACCGGCCAAAGAGCCGCCCCCGACAAAAAGAATGAAACGGTTATTCATTAATTTCGCTCGGCGATAATTCGCTTGAGTGATTTTTTAAACCAATAGGAATACTGGTCCGGATTTTCCTTAACATCCTCTTTGACTTCATCCAAATCAATCCATTTCCAATCGGCGACTTCCTTTGGGTCGGGGTTCACTTTTCCATCATATTCCCCGAAAAAAACGTGGACCAGTTCGTTTTCCACTAAGCCGTTCTCAAATTCCACCCGGTAAGAATAGGTAAATAATTCTTCCAAGGAGCAATCAAACCCCAATTCTTCCTGCAACCGGCGGTGAGTCGCTTCTGCCAGTTTTTCCTTTTCCCGCTGATGGCTGCAGCACGAATTGCTCCATAGTCCTTCCGAGTGGTAGGCGTCCAGCGCCCGTTGCTGAATTAAAAGCTGGCCCAGCTGATTAAAAATATAAATAGAAAAGGCGCGGTGCAGCAAGCCATTCCGATGCACCTTTATTTTTTCTTCACTACCAATCTCATTATCCCCCTCGTCAATGATAATTATTTTTTCCGACATAAATTAACTTGGATTTAAGAAAGGTAAGAGAGCAGAATTCCGACAAAATAAGTGGTGATGATTACCGCAACGGCAATAGTTAAATGTTCCAAAATGACTTTCCAGGGAGTAATCTTTTGGAGTTTAGCGATACGATAATTGAGGAGAATCAGCATTGATAATCCCCAGGCGATACTGACGATTACGGCGGTAGAAAGGCTGAAAAGCAGAATAGGAACGGCAAAAGTCAGGGCAAATAAAAACTTGGCGACAAAAGTAGAGAAAGTTGATTCCCAAACCTCATGATGGGTATGGTGATTCTCAGCCTCTTCGGAAGTATGAATCCCCAAGGAGTCGGATAAGGCATCGGCAATGGCAATAGTTAAAATTCCTCCCAGCACCGCTATTCGGGAATGAGTACCGGAATTTAAACCCACCATCAATCCCAAAGTGGTAATAATGCCGGAAGTTAGGCCAAAACTTAAGCCGGTTCGAAACGATTCTCTCATTGCTCTATTTAATTCTTAAATTAACTTAAGTTTAACAGAAAAGAATCTAATCTAAAAGAGCAGGGAGATTCTAAAAAATATCCAGGTACAGTCCGATAATCAAAGATAGACCGGATAAAACAAAAATTGCGATATAATTCCATTTTTCCTTAGAAGTAGTCAATGTGCCGAAGATGTATTTCATTGCTTCTCGGTCAGTCTGGTTCAATTCCGGCAAGCCGTTAATTTTTTCCACCAATCCGCTTTCTTTAATCAGTCTCGCCCGCTTTTCGGAAATTTGGTAGCGGTGGGCAAAATAGATGACAAAGCCGACCGTACCGATATACCAAAATACCTTTACCCAAAGAGCGCTGTAGTTATTGAGAATAATAATGGCCCGGTAGGTAAAAGTGGCCACAATACCGGTCCAAAAATAAAAAAGGCGTACTGACGAGGAATGGGCTTTTGTTTCTTCCATAATTTATTTTTGTTAATAATATTATTCTTTATTATACACAATGCCCTAAAAACATCAATTTTATCCCCAATTCGTTTGGCCTATTAAATGCTATTGATCCCGCAGGCAACGCCGCGCCCGCGGAGCCATGGGGTTACCTATTTGTTGACAAGGGAAAAATTTCGAGATATTCTATTCTTGCTGATCAATCCGGGATTCTTGCCTATTGTCCGCCGAAGGGTAAACCAAACGCAGTCCTTTATTGGACACGAAAGGGCTGCCGAAGTCCAGCGCGGCCTTTCTTGGGCAGTAGTTCAGGTCTCTTTGAGAGATCGGCATTTGCAAGCAGAAGAGCAGTTCAGTGACGAAGAATAGCACACATACCTCCTTTGGTTGCAGTAGATCGCGCTGGCATAGGCGTGTCCGGGGTTCCCCGCCATTTTGCTTTGATCATATCAAGGCGGGGAACTTTTTTTTATTCTCACATAAACCGAAGGATTTTCCTTAGCGATCCTAAAAGGACCGCATTGCGAGTAATAAGTAAAAAGTCTACTTTTATTTTATAATTTTAAATTTTGATTTGAACTTTTGACTTTTGCTTTTTGAATTTTAACCCCCAGCTTTGCTACAATGACATTATGGCTTTAACGAATGAGATAATCGAACTGCAAAAACAGCTAGGTTTTGATTTAATCGGGATTATTCCAGTTGAATCAAGTAAGTATGCCAAAAATCTGAATGCATGGCTCAAGCGTGGCTATGCCGGAGAAATGGATTGGATCAGGCAGGGTAAAGAAAAAAGACTTAATCCTCTAGAAATATTTCCTGAAGCAAAGTCCGTTATTTTGGCTGGAATCAACTACTACTTGCAGGATTTGCCCGATGAAATCAAAAACGATCCTTCGCGCGGAATCATTGCCCGCTATGCCTGGCATGAGGATTACCACAAACTGGTTGTGAAAAAACTGGAAGAATTTGCCGGCCAGCTTTCCGGAATTTTGAAGCAAAAAGTCAATTCTAAATCTTATGTTGATACCGGCCCTATTTTAGAAAGGGAACTGGCTTACCGCGCCGGATTGGGATTTATCGGCAATAACACTAATTTAATAAATTACCAACTGGGCTCCTACCTTTTTTTGGGAGAAATATTTTTAGATGTTGCTTTGCCGTCCTATTCACCAAAAATTGTGGGGTCATGCGGCACCTGCCAGCGGTGCCTGGATCGCTGCCCGACCAAAGCGCTGGTAGATAAAAAATTGCTGGATGCCCGCAAATGCCTTTCCTATTTAACCATTGAATTAAAAGGGGAGATTCCGGAAAAATTCCGGCCCCTGATGAAAAATAGGATTTTCGGCTGCGATATCTGCCAAGAAGTTTGTCCCTGGAACAGTAAAGCGGAACCAGCATTGTTTTTTGGAACCGTAGGTAAGGATATGTATCCTCACCTACTTGAAGATCAAATTGCTCCGTCGCTTTTAGAACTGGCTAAATTGTCAGAAGTTGAATTCCAAGAGCGGTTCCGGGGAAAACCAATGCTTCGGGCAAAGTACGGCGGCTTTATGCGTAATGTAGCGATAGCGTTAGGAAACTGGGGCAGCAAGCCGGCCTTGAAGGGAGTTGAGTGTTTGCTGAATAATTCTGATCCTATAATAAAATCCCACGCCCTTTGGGCAAAAAAACAAATCCTGCTATAATGAAATTGTTGATAATTCAACAATTTCACCCTGAATGAAATGAGGGGTCTCTAAAGTTAGTTAAATTAAATCCTTCGCTTTGCTCGGGATGAGAGCGTTTTAAAATTATTTCAACAATCTCATGAATTCCGGCTTTTCCGAAATCCTCGATAAGGTCAAAAATCGCCATAAAGACGGTTTGTTCGTCAAGCGCTGGGAAAACAAAAGCCGCTATTCAATTTTAAGAGAAGGGATGCCTAAAAAAATTCTGATTCACGGTATTCCTTTTTTGATAACTATCGACGGGAAAGACAAGCTGCAGGTGCTTAAGGGGAAATCCATTTTAATTCAAGATGGCATAATCAGCGAGATTTTCGATTCCCAAAAGTTTTCGGGCGCTCTGCTTAAGAAAATTGATTTGATTTATGATGCCGAACTTAGGGGCGGTATTGTCGTGACTCCTGGCTTTGTCAATACGCATGCTCATCCGCCCATGTATCTTTTAAGATCAACTTTGACGTTTTCCGAAGACAATCTGGACGAAACCTTAAAAGGAATGGCTCAGCTGGAAGGAAAAATGAAGGAAGAGGATTTTTTACTAGGAGCACTAGGAGATTTTACCGAACAGCAGCGCTCGGGAATCACTACTACATTAAGCCATTACGGAGTTTTTGAACCGATTGATCAGGCCGCCCAAGCGACCAAACAGAATGTCATAAATGCTTTAAGCGCGGTCAGTAATTCCCATCCGCAAAACTCGCCGGCGTTAGTGGAAAAATATTTAAAAAACAAAAATCATTGTTATACCCAGCCGGCCATGGCGATTCACGAATTAGCCAAAGCATCACCCTCGGTTTTAAAAAGAATCGCCCAGCTGCAAAAAAAATACCGCGCTTTGTTTACTCTCCATCTGGCCGAAACCAAAGAATCGAACGAACGTTGTTACGAAAGGCATCATGATTTGCCCGTTCTGGTTCTAGAAAAATACGGATTATTGAATCATTTGACTCTTTTATCGCACGCCATCCATTTGACCAAAAGAGAAATTCTGCTCATAAAAAAAAGAAAGGCCGGCGTGATTCATCTGCCTACCTCCAATCTTCTGCATAAAAGCGGGCATTTCAACTATCCGCTTTTTCATGAGCTCAAGGCAACGGACCGCATTGCTTTAGGTACCGACAGCGTGGTCAGTAAAAGCAGACTGGATTTATTAACGGAGGCGCTCCAGACTAAAACCATGCACCAGGAAAAAAGAATCGTGCCCTACGAAGATCTTTTCAATATGATAACCGGCCAAGGCGCCAAAATTATCGGGTTGCCAAAAACCGGAAAAATTATTCCAGGGTTCAGAGCGGATCTAGCCTTCTGGAAATTAAAAGATCGCGGTTTTTTGCCATACGATCCGGATCAGCCGCTGACTTTAGTGAGCAATATGATTACCCATGGCGGTAGGAATGTCCGCGATTTGATGATTAACGGTGATTTTGTTATTTCCAATCGAATGAATAATTTAATCGATGAAAGCGAGCTATTGCTCCAACTTCAAGAAGCGCATATTAAATTGAGAAAGCGATAAACAAAAAAACAGAAGGGTGAAAACGCCGTCATCCTAAGTCCCGTTACGCGGGACGAGGGATCCCGTTGTATTATCAACGGGATTCTTCCCCTCGCATACTCGGGTCAGAATGACGCTAATACCCTTCTGTTTTTTAATCAACGGGATAATTCGGCGGATGCTTTACAATGGAAATATCATGGGGGTGGCTTTCCTTCAAGCCGGCGTTGCTGATTTTAATAAAGTGGGCCTTCTGCTGCAATTCTTTGATTGTGGCTGCTCCTAAGTATCCCATTCCGGAGCGCAGGCCGCCAATAATTTGATAGACATAATCGGCGAGATGCCCTTTATAAAGGACTTTGCCGGTAATTCCTTCTGGAACCAGCTTGGTCGCATCTTTTTGGTCGGCTTGGCCGTAACGGTCTTTAGAACCGTGAGTCATGGCTTCTAGCGAGCCCATACCGCGGTAGCTCTTATACATTCGGCCGCCTTCGTATTCGACGCGGCCCGGCGTTTCGTCGCAGCCGGCAAACAGACCGCCAATCATAACGGAATCAGCGCCGGCGGCCAATGCCTTAACAATGTCGCCGGAGTATCTGACGCCGCCATCCGAGATTATCGGTACATTGTTTTTTCCTCTTCCTTTAACCGCCGCTTTAATGGCGCTTATCTGGGGAACGCCCACACCGGCGATTATTCTGGTGGTACAAATAGAGCCTGACCCGACCCCCACCTTAATGGCATCGGCGCCGGCCCTAATCAAGTCGCGCGTCCCTTCTTCCGTGGCGACGTTGCCGACAATTATTTCAATCTTGGAAAAAAGGCGATCTTTTTTTAAAGCGCGCAGCGTATCCAACACTCCTTGGGAATGGCCGTGGGCGGTGTCGATTACCAGAACGTCGGCGCCCGCTCCGGTGAGCAAGCGCGCCCGTTCTAGGGCTTCGTTACCGACGGCAATGGCCGCGCCCACTCTCAATTGTTTTTTTTCATCCTTGCAGGCGTTGGGGTACAACTCATTTTTTTCCAAATCGCTTCTGGTAACCATACTGACTAATCGGCCGGTTTTATCAACGATCGGCAGAACGGAAAGGTTGTTATCGCGAATTATGATATTGGCGCGCTTCAAAGTAATGCCTTGCCGGCCGACTACCGTTTTTTCTATCGGTTTCATTCGGAACTTAACGGGCAGCTTTTCATCTTCCGGCAGAAAGTAATCCAACTCGGTGATTAAACCGACCAGTTTGTTCTTTCCGTCGACTATTGGAATTTTCTTGTAGCCCTTGGTGTTTTTAATTTCGGCCACTTCGGAAATTTTGTCCTCCGGCTGCAAAGTGACCGGATTTTCAATAAATCCGTTTTCAAAACGCTTTACGTAAGTTACTTCCTTCGCCTGATTTTCGGGAGTAAGGTTTTTATGAATTATTCCGATTCCCCCTTGTAAAGCCAAAGCGATGGCCATTTTGCATTCGGTAACCGTGTCCATGGGAGAAGAAAGCAAGGGAATTTTCAAGGAAATTTTTTTCGTGAGACGGGTGCTAATCTCAGTTTCTTTAGGAAGAACAGCCGATTTCATGGGAACCAAAAGGACGTCGTCAAAGGTTAGGGTTTCTTCGAATTGGGTAAACATTTTTTAGGAATTAGCTTTTTAGCTTTTTAGCTTTTTAGAACGCTAATAATTTATAACCTAATAAGCTAATAAGCTAATAAGCTAATCTTATTGTCTTTATTGTAAAGATAATTTAGAATTATATCAAGCATTTATTGTTGTATTGCTATATTGTTATATGGTTAAATTGTTATTAATATCCAAAACAATACAACAATAAAACAATACAACAATATAAAAACCATGAAACCGTGAAACAAGGAAGCGAGGAAACTATGAAAAAATGGAACAATGAAAACAAAATCGCCGTCCTAGACTTCGGCGGTCAGTACGCTCATCTGATTGCTAATCGGATCCGGCGCTTGGGAGTTTATTCCGAAATTCTGCCGAATGACGTTGCTCCTCGGCAATTAAAAGGATTTAAGGGAATAATCATTTCAGGCGGTCCTCAAAATATTTCCGAGGATGACTCTTTGAAATGTCATTCCGGCGTTTTTAAATTAGGAACGCCTGTTTTAGGAATTTGCTATGGCCACCAGTTGATCAGTCATATTTTAGGCGGCAAAGTTTCCCGAGGAAAAACCAAAGAGTACGGCAAAGCAATCGTTTATCTTAAGCAGAAGAAGGGGATATTCAGCGGTCTTTCGGATCAGGAAACGGTATGGATGAGCCACGGCGATTATGTTTCCAAACTGGCGCCTGGTTTTGAGATAATTGCTACTACCGTTGATTGTCCCACTGCCGCCGTGGCCGATTACCAAAGGAATATCTTTGGTTTGCAATTTCATCCCGAAGTTACTCATACCTCAAGCGGAATGAAAATTCTGGACAATTTTATCTATAAGGTATGCCGAGCCGGAAAAAACTGGGATATGAAAACGTTTATTACCCAAGAAACCAAAAAAATCAAAGAGCGGCTAAAAGGCAAAAAAGTTTTTCTTTTGGTTTCCGGCGGCGTTGATTCCACCGTTTGTTTCGCCTTATTAAATAAGGCTTTAGGGCCGAGCCGAGTCTATGGCCTGAATATCGACAACGGTTTAATGCGCCAGAACGAACAAAAAGAAATCGAATCTGTTTTTAGGAAGAACGGTTTCACCAATTTTCATAGGATTAACGCTTCGGAAGAATTTTTAAATTCATTAACGGGAGTTTTTGATCCGGAAAATAAAAGAAAAATCATTGGCCAGAAATTTATTACGGTCCAAGATCAGGAAACGAAAAAGTTAAGGTTGAATCCAAAAGAATGGATTTTAGGGCAGGGGACAATCTACCCAGATACTATCGAGACCGGTGGAACCAAGCATGCCGCGGTAATTAAAACTCATCATAATCGGGTAGAAGCCGTCCAAAAGATGATTAACCAGGGGAAAATTATTGAGCCGATAAAAGAACTGTACAAAGATGAAGTCAGGCAGGTCGGGGAGATGCTGGGCTTGCCGCATAATTTGGTTTATCGCCATCCCTTTCCTGGGCCGGGCTTAGGCATTCGCTGCCTTTGCGCCGACAAGGAATATCCTATTGGTCCCAAGCCGTTAGGGAAAATCAACGGGATTGCCCGGCAATATAAGCTTAAAGTTAAAATTCTTCCTATAAAATCAGTAGGAGTGCAAGGCGATTCGCGAACCTATGCTCACCCGTGCGTTTTGGCGGGAAATACAAATTTTAAAACTTTAGAAAAAGCATCTACCGACATAACCAATAATATCAGGGAGATTAACCGGGTCATCTGGTTATTAACCAAAACCGCTATTTCAAAATTCCGCCTGAAAAAATCATATTTAACCAAAATGCGATTGGACTTGTTAAGAGAAGCGGATGCTCTGGTAAATGATTATCTCCGTAAAAATAAGCTCTATGAATCGATTTGGCAGTTTCCCGTAGTATTAATTCCGCTGTCTTTTGGGGGAGGAGAATCCATTGTCCTGCGCCCAATAAATTCCACCGAAGCCATGACCGCCAATTTTACCAGGCTTCCGCTAAAACATGTCAAAGCAATGGCCAATAAAATAATGAAGCTAAAAGAAATTGACGCGGTTTTCTATGACGTTACGAATAAACCTCCCGCGACAATTGAATGGGAGTGAGGTTAGCTTGTAGGTGGTAGCTTTTTTTAGATGTTCATTACTTCATTGTTGAAATAAAAGCCATGAAATAATAGAACAACGAAGCCTGCTAATAAGCTAAAAAGCTACAAGCTAACTCCTGCTAAATAAAATACCGGATGCCGACTCGATTAAGCTGACATCCGGAGTTAAGAACAGGTAGCCTTGAAACACGAGGCTAAAAATTGATGATTGGGAACTTCTCTCCCATGTGTTGGGAATCGAACGTGGATGCAGCCACGATCGCTGATAAATTCCCCTGGACCGAGAGTGAGATACTGGATATACTCCATCCTTGAAAGGCGGGGGCGAGTTCCGAGGCTTTCCGCTTGGCGTCGGCATATGCGTTTAGCCAAACCGGTTTCAGCTTCTCATCCCAAACGCCAGGCTTCAGATGGTGCCGGACTCCGTCGCCGGGTTGCGAATCATCCTCGGTGAGTTCAGGAAATTCAAACGGACCAATGGAGTAGCCTAGTCTGACTCCTGTCACATCCTTTTCGCATTTGAAGCCAGGCGGGAGTTTTTCGAGGTCATAGGTCGTGGGAAAAAGAACAACCGAGACCTCGATGTCAACTGTTTGTGCTGGTATTGCGGTACCTTTTTTCATGACTTGCCTCACAATTTAGACTAGAGCGATTTTTGTTTTTCCAGTCATAATACATCAAAAGGATATTTTTGTCAAGGCCATGATTGAGGGTAATCTTAACAAGTTGGAACAGGCTTTAACGTTTTAATTAAGTAATCATTGGGTGAAATAAA
>PFMD01000013.1 GCA_002784945.1 Candidatus Kerfeldbacteria bacterium CG_4_10_14_0_8_um_filter_42_10 | reverse complement strand
GTACCTCCCTGGCCTTACCGTCAAAAGAAGATTTTTGATAAATACTCGAAAGGAGCAAAGATTGTTTTTAAAAAGAGGGATTTGAGCGGCATTCATATTGAAGATATTAAATTGTATAAAGGTGATTGGGTTTTAACTGGATCGGCTGGCGCAGCATTGATAGTCGTGGGAACGGGCGCCACTATAAAACAAGCTCAAAAGCAGCTTTATCGGCGGATTAATAATATTTTTATCCCCAATATGTTTTATCGCAATGATATCGGCGATCGCTGGTATCAAGATAGAATTAAGCTACGACGCTGGGGTTATTTGAAGTAAAAAAAACAAGTCGCCAGTAGTTATTAGACGTAATTAGTGATTTAAATTAGAATACCTTTACGGGGTGTAGCGCAGTTGGCTAGCGCGCAGCGTTCGGGTCGCTGAGGTCGTGGGTTTGCCGCCAATACATTAACTTGTTTTTAGGAAGGCGGCATCCCGCTGAAAACTAAGAATAAAAATAATTCATAGTATTTGGACGGGGTGTAGCGCAGTTGGCTAGCGCGCAGCGTTCGGGTCGCTGAGGTCGTGGGTTCAAGTCCCACCACCCCGACCAAATACTATGAAAGCGGGACAAGTCCCACCACCCCGACCACATATAAATGATTACTTGCATATTTTATCCATTATTACCTCACTGTAACCTTCGAAATCATTATCCTTTACCTCTATTATTATCGTGTTAATTATACTCTTGCATTGCTCGATGTTTTCTATAAATCTTCTTTGCCAATTTTTATAATAATTGGCAATATCGTCTTTATCGCCTAATGAAAATAAAAACTCTTTCCACTTATCATTCCTATAATTAATTGTGGACATAATTCGATCCTCCATAAGATCTTCGGGTATTATTAAAGCTACCTGACTAATGTTAAAAGAGGCAATTTTTGCAAAATGTTTTTTGGCTGCGTCAAGATCATAATAATTTTTTGATAATTCGTTGCTTGATAAGTGCGTTAATATGAATCTTTCTAAAATTACGAATAAATCTGCTTTCTTGGGATTATCCTTGAATTTGGAATTATTAAGCATTTGATGAAAATTTTCCAGCGAACTAATGATCGAATCTATGTGCCGGATTATATGATTGCCGCTTAGTTTCCCCTCATCTCTCAAGTGCTCTAACATTCTCTGCGTGTAGTGCTCACTCAAGAATATTCTTGACAACGAGGGCTCTCGTTCGGTAATTTTTTTATCCAAAAAACGCAAAATAGCCGATTTGCCCGATGCCACAACGCCATCAATGATTATTCCTTGCATATTCTTTTATTCTATCATGATTTAATAATATGTTTTGACACCAAAGGCAAAATTCATCTTGCAATGGTTTTAATTTTTTATTTTTGTTTTGTCTTATTATGCTCTCGTTATATTGTAATTTTTCAAGCTCTTTCAAATCATTCATTTTAGGCATACGACATTTAACATTTACGGTCCGGGATTCTAATGCTTCTCATTGGTATTTGACAAATAATTAATAAGAAGTTATTTTACATACAAATAAAACGTTTCGGTACCTTCATCGTAATAATTCAACCCGGAGGCGAGATGGCAACGGATCAAAATGGCCGATTGATTTCCAAGGGAGCACGAGCCAAATTGCGACTGGCTAGCGGTGCGGTCGCTCAAGGAGAGGTCATAATCGTATCTCAAAGGCAGACTACTATAAGGGGTCGAGTCATTGACCCCGAGCAACAACATGACAGTAGAGAGACTCTCTTTGGCTGTCACCACCGTGACGTTACCATTATCAGTTGAACTATAGTTTCCTTCTAGCCGCCCCCTATCGGTTTCTGATGGGGGGTTTTTCTTTTAAAATTGTCCTAACTTTGATAAGATAAAGATATGTATGGCGGTAAATATCTCGGAAAGTTTTTACCCTTTTTGCCTTGGGGTACGCATTGGTTTATCGATAAAGAGGCCCTTTTGCTTATAGAAGAAGAAGGAGTAAAAATAGGGAATGATTTCCCGTCTTTAAGATTGATAAATATTTTCGAGGAATTTAGGGGTCCAGATGGCGCTTGGATCAGGGAAGAATATGCCGATTCCAACATGTATTACAATCCTGATACTGGAGAAGGAAATGCGCCTCAAGAAGCGGTTAGACTGCTGGGCAAGCTAATTTTAGCTTTAGAAGAAAAAGACGTTTACGTGATAGCGCAAGAAGCGGCCTGGTTGGCGCATGTGGTATCCGATATGCTCTGGCCCCCGCATCAGGTCGGGCATTACCAGGATTTTACCACTCATTACTGGTTTTGGAAAATTCGCACTGACTGGTACGATGGCTTGACCGGTTCTTTGTGGGATAAAAATGACAAACATTCCAAAATAGAATTTTTAACCGTATTTGCTTTTAAAGGGCGGAAAGAAAAAAAAGGGTCCTTGGATTATGATTTGATTGATGAAGCGAAAAAAAATTATTTTGTGGTGGAAAACTATTTAAAATCAACGGCAAGAGAAATAAAAGCGTTAAACATTTATGAAAAATTTATTAAAGAAGGGTGGAGTAAGGAGATAAAAGCTGAAATTAACCGCAAAGTATTCCCGAGAGTCATCTCTTGTGTAGCAACCATTTGGTATTTAGCTTGTCTTTTTAAAAAGGAGGAGAACTTATTATGAACCCCGTTAGAAATTAACAAAACGAGGTTCTAATAAAAATTAAGATTTATAAGTTGAAAAAACAGAATAATAGAAAACTTTATTTATTAAATTTCTAACGGGATGAATCCCGTTAGAAACTGCGATCGCTAGATGATTTTAAGAATTAATGTGAAAAATTAAACTAATTAGTTAATACTAAATATTAATTTATGCAGATCGGATTGCGATCTGCTTCTAACGGGATGAACCAAGAAAAGTGGGAAAATTTAATTGGCAATATCAAAGATCAGTTTGAAGTAATAGAGCACAAAACGGAGGAAATTTTAGAAGGGAAGGGTTCTCTGGAATACATTTGCTTTCGGGGCCCTTTGGGTAAAATCAAATTGGAAAGAGAAATTAAACCGGTGGTAACGGGGCGCAAAGTGCTTTCTTCCCGCCGAGTAGGATCCGATGTGTCAGAGGAGTTTGAATACTCCGATTCTGAAATGATTGATAAACTAAATGCTTACACTTGGAATGAGGAACGAGATGATTGGGAAGAAATCAGCGCGGAGCAAATAGCAAAAATTACTAACCAGAATTCCTAATATCTAATGAACGTCCAATGACGGATTATAATTATTAAGGTTAAAATCTACTTAGTTTGTTAGCTGGTAAATTAGACATTGGATATTAGAAATTCATCACTAATCATTTATCATTAACTCTATGTTTGAATTAAAAAACGAACAAACCCAGGTCAAAGCCGGGGTTTTAGCCGGATTATTAGAATCCCTCTACGTTTTAGTGGTGGCAACTATTATGATGCGAATGGAAGAAGTTATGCCGAACATTGATGGTATCTTTGGGATTGTTATGTTTTTAACTCTGCTTGTTTTTAGCGTAGGCGTTTCTGGTATCTTTGTGTTTGGCCTGCCCATTCATTTATTCCTGGAAAAAAGAGTAAAGGATGCCGTTAGAGTAATGACCACCACTTTTCTGACTCTAATGGGTGTGTTTTTTATCACTATGCTGTTTGCCGCTATTTATTTTACTCAGTAATCTCCGCTAATTGGAATACCAAACTTATTCTGCTAAAAAAATATTAAATGTTCACAAGCATCCGGATGGCGGCTGGTTTTGGGTCAAATACTCCGCTTATCCTTATTTAGGATGTTATTTCGGCTGCGAATACTGCTACGAGCGGGACGAAAAGTATTTGCCCTACAAAGGCCATCCGGAGCAGTTTAATCGGCTGGTTAAGGTCAAAGAAAACGCCCCCGCGCTTTTAGAAAAGGAATTGAAGAAAGTCGCGCCCGACTTAATTGCCGTGGGGGATTGGCAGCCTGCTGAAAAAAAATACCGCCTTTCCCGAAAAATGCTGGAGATTTGTTATCAACATAAATTTCCGGTTTTTATTTTGGAAAAATCCCCCCTGATTCTAGAAGATCTTGATCTTCTGAAAAAAATCAATAAAAAGACGGGCGCGGTAACTGGATTCTCCATTATCACTACCAAAGACGATCAGACGCGAAGAATCTTTGAGCCTAAAGCCCCCGCTACTAAAGCCCGTTTTCTGGCCATGAAAAAAATCGCCCAAGCCGGAATTCTAACCGGCACCTCCTTCATGCCAATTCTACCGTTTATTTATGACGATGAGGATAATTTAGAAGCGGTGGTTAAAGCAACGAAGCTTGCCGGCGGTTCCTACGTATTAGCGGGCGGTCTGACTTTATGGGGAGGAGTACAGCCGCATTTTTTTGGGGTATTGAAGAAAAATTTTCCCGATCTTCTGCCAAAATACCAAAAGCTGTTTGCCAGTGAAAAGGAATTCGGGAATTATTGGCTAAAAATATCCGGCCAAGTCAGAAAACTCTGCCAAAAGCACGGCCTTTCTTACTATATTCCCAGGCCAGTCAAACATTATCCCGCTAAACTCCTTTTAAACAAAGAGGTGGCAGCTAAATTTTATCAGAGAGCGCGAGACATTCAGGAAAGCGGTGAAAACCGTTACAAGGAATGGGCGTATCGCAAAGCGGCTTGGGCGATTGATGATCTAAATGAATCCCTGGCTGATATTTACAAAAAAGGCTGGTTAGTCGGTCTACAAAAAATTGAAGGAATTGGCAATAGACTGGCGCACGAGATAGAAAAGGAAATTAGGAAGTTAGCTTCTTAGCTTGTAGCTTCTTAGCTTTTTAGCCTAACCTCTTAGGACTAATAAGCTACTTCCTATCATGCCATGAGCCAAAGGCCATCGGCCTATGGCCGAGAGGCAGATCCACCTCGGGCGGACAAGCTACCAGCTGAGAACCTAATAAGTTCCGACGTGAAGTCGGAATTCCGACCAAAGCGTCGGAACTAATAAGCTAATATGCCCGAACTTCCCGATTTAGAAATTTATAAAGAAAACTTAAAGCTAAAAGTCCTTAATAAAAAAATAACCTGTGCTTTGGTAATAAAGCCTCGGGTTTTAAAGCAATTGTCGGCGTCTGATTTTAATCAGAAAGTTATTGGTAAAATCGTTAAAAGCATTGAGCGTCGGGGAAAGCTTTTGATTTTTGGTTTATCTTCCGGTGATAAAATAATCGTTCATCTAATGCTCTACGGGCAGCTTCAATGGGTCGAAACATCAAAAAGGAAATCAGCGGATACCTGTCTGATCTTAGAATTTGCCGATGATAGTTTACGGTTTGTCGATGGCACCGCTTGGATAAAAGTCACGCTTGATGCCAAAGAGATTGACCGAGTAGGCCCTGAACCGCTGGAGGCTGATTTTACCGAAACGCAATTGCAAAACATTCTTCAAAAAAAGCAATTGGGCGGTGTCAAAGAAAGGTTGGTGGATCAAAAACTGATTGCGGGAATAGGAAACGCCTATGTGGACGAAATTTTATGGGAGGCCGGAATCAACCCCGCGCGAGCGGCATCCTTGCTGAAAGATAAAGAGATTAAGGCTCTTTATCAAGCCATCCCTAAAATTTTGAAACAGGCTATTAAAGAAGTGCGGCAGCGGCTGAAAGGCGGAATTTCCGGCGAACCCAGAGATTTTTTGGCGGTTCACCGGAAAAAGGAATGTCCTCGGTGTAAAACCAAAATCAAAAGAATAGAACTCAACAAAAAAGGGACCTATTATTGTCCCCATTGCCAAAAGTAATTTCCTTTTTAAGAAAAAAACAGATAATTTATCAATAAGGTAAGCGCTGTTCCGACCAGTGCTCCTACTATTACTTCGGACCAGGTATGGCCTAAACGCTCCCTAATAAAAGGGAGTTTTTCTTCTTCGGAAAAAACTTTATTGGATATTTTATTAATCGCTCTGCTTTGAAGGCCCATGATCTGTCGGAAGCCGATGGAATCCCGGATGATTACTACGGAAAAGAGAACCGCTACCGCAAAAACAGTTGAGTCCATTCCTTCTTCCAAGGCCGCCATCGTAGCGACGGAAACGACAAAAGCGGCGTGTCCGGAAGGCATGCCGCCATACATCATTAAATCTCTCAGATTAAATTTTCCCTTTAATGCTTGGGGTATTAATTTAAGCAGCTGAGCGATAACCCCCACTATTAAAGGAATAATAATTATTTTAGAAATAATCATAGCGAATCCATTATAACAGAAACCGGATTATTCTCCAACCTCAGGCATTGGAGCGCCAAAATGTTGGACAATCAAGATCGTATTATTGTTTTTAAACTTGCCCGAGACTATTGCTACCCCCATTTCTTTAAAATCGGGATCCAAGATATTGGCGCGATGAGTCGGTGAAGCCAGCCACTGAGCCATCATTTCTTCTGGGGAATTAAAATTGATGGCTAGGTTTTCTCCGGCCATGGAATAAAGATAATTTGTTTGGTTAAGCCAATCCCAGGGAGTTTTTCCTTGCGGGCTGATGTGAGCGAAGTACTGATTGTTTAACATATCCTGGGCTTTAAGCTCGGCGGTTTGGGTTAAAGCGTAGCTTAATTGAAGCGGCGGCAGATTATTTTTCGTTCGGACTAAGTTAGTCAGCTCCAATACCTCGGAATAGTTCTGGGTGGCCAAAGAAGCGGTCTGGGGCAGTAGAATGGAGAAAGCAATAAAAACGCCAAAAAATATTAAGGATTTTTTTACTTTCATTTGTTTTGCTTTTTATGATAATAAAAAAGCGCTCGATTTTTTAAAAGCACTTTTACGTCCTTAACTTTATTCTAGCACGGTTTTAGAAAAACGTCAATCGTATCTGATTAAAAAAAGTTTCATGCACTATATCATGAAAGCGTATTCATAAATGCTTATTATTTTATTTTCAGGTAATGCCCTTCTTTCGCTCTCTGTTTGCTTTGTTCAAACTCTTTTCTAAATTCTGAATCCCATTCCGATAATCTTTTGTTGTTGAATAGCGGATCGATTACTCGGAATTTGTATTTAATGTTTAAATCATGATTTTTTCTGGTTCCTGTAATTGGAATATCTCTGACTTCTTTAATTAAAGACAGATTGTTTTTAATCGAATCATCCTTTGTTTCCAGGAGCTTATCAATCATTTGCTTATCGCCCATCCATAAATCTTGCTCGCTGATATATTTTTTCTGCAAAGCATAACCCATGATGTTTGCCATTAAATGATAAGAGTAATCGCCCCATTCGGTATGCCAATATTCATTCTGCATTTTTAAGGATAATCTGCCTAATTTTTTTGCCACGGCCATGCTTTTAAGACAAATCTGATTTTTCACAATAATCAAGTCGTTTAATATTTCTTGAATTAGCTCCTTGTTACTAAATCCGATTGGAAAGGAGTCTCTAAGAGTGTAATCTAGCCGATCAGCACATAAATTAGGCAGTTCCTTATCCAATAAATTCCATTTTTTCAAATTCCCCATTCCTTCGGAAGTCAATTCGTATTTTTTCAAAATTTCTTTAATCGTTCCTTGTTTCAAGAAGTCTGGGTGAATACTATCCTGATGATCTTCAGTTGATGCGCTTCCGTAAAGATAGTCAATTACGTGGGCGAAAACCTTATGGGAAACGTCGTGCAGTAAACCGGCGATTTGCTCATTATCCGACGCTCCTAATTTTTTTAACAAATACCAAACACCCACGGAATGTTCTAATTTGGTAACATCCACTTTCGGATAGAAATAAAAATAAATGCCATTGGCATATATTTTATTAAGACGTTCTAGCTCGGGAGATTGTAATAGCTCTAAAACAAGCGGATCGTTAATTTCAATATCTCCATAGATTCTATCGCGATAGATCATGCGCTAATGTTAGTTCCTAAATTATCTTGAGCGTTTGAGAAATATTTTCTAAGAAATGAGTTTGAAGGGAAATCATTGTTGCAATTAAAATCAAAACAAGAATCGTTTGGACAATTATTGATTTATGCTGAACTTTGATTTTTACCAAAATATTTATTAACAGGAGTAATGATAACAAGCCGAGAATGGCCCAATAGAATTCTTGGGTGTAAGCGACTAATTTGCTAAGCAAACTGTGTTCGGGTTCCGACTTTAAAGTAACCGTTATTTCTTCTCCTTTGAACTGCGGCTGGTTTAGTCCTGAAGTCAGCTCAGTAGCAAGGGGAGACCCTTGTTCTAAGGAGGTAGCAAAGGGGTAATTCGTTTCTTCTTGAGCAAAGGTGGTTCCGAAGAACTGAACCAAGACGGTGGTCTTTTTTCCTTGCAGTTCTCCTTGGAGCACGCCGATCCCGATCTCTTGATAGCTGGGATTCAGAATATTGGCGCGATGCGATTCGCTGTTCATCCAGGCCTGGTGCACGCTTTCCGCCTTAATAAAATCCATGGCTAGGTTTTCTCCGGCATAGGAGTAAAGATAACCATTATTTTTCAGCCAGTACCAGGGCGGGTTGCCGTCAGGATCTTCATGGTTGAAATAACCTCGGTCAAGCATGTCTTGCGCTTTTTGCATGGCCGCCCGATCCAGAGTAAAGTTTTCTGACAAAGGGGCTAATCCGGCCTCTTGCCGCGCTTGGTTGGTAAATTCAATGATTTGCCGCGAGGTTATGGCGGCAAAGGCGGTGGGTGAAGAGTAGGAAACGAAAAAAGCAGCGGTAACAAAAAATTTGGCAAAAATCACCAGCACGCTGAAAAAAGAAAGGAAGTGCGGCCTTAACAGGTGCGGGCGGAAATTATTCTGCTCTTGAGGTATAAAATAATGATGAATCTTATTTTTCATCACTTAAGACAAAGCGAAACTATTAAGTCCAAGACTCAACACAAAAGTTTCGCTTTTTAAATAATTAGCGGGCTACTCATGATATTTTCAATAAAATGGAAGCGGAAAAGTAGCATTGCGGTGGCTAGTAGGATTACTAACAAGCTCGAAATTATGGTGTCAGCATGTTGAATTCTGATTTTAACCAAGGTGTTAATCAATAACGAGGTTCCTACCAAGACAATGATAATCCAGAAGATTATATCGTAGTAATGGACCAGATAACCAATAAAGTCTCTTGGCTCTTTAAATTGCTGATTTTGGGCGATTACAGGGACCGTTTGTTCTTGGATTATTTCAGGAGCGGTCGGTTCAGAAGAATTAATTATAGCAATAGCATTAACCTCTTTTTTATTAACGTTGGTATTCAAGTTTTGATTCGTGTTCTGATTCAAGTTCTGGTTAATGTTTTGATTGGTATTGGTTGCCTGTTTACTCTTTTCTACCGGCGGCTTAGAAACCGTAATCGGTATTTCAAAACGGCTGCCTTCGATCCAGGTTAGGTTCTCGGCTACTAATTGAAAAGCCTCTTTATAGCTGCCCGCTTGCCGGGGGGCTTTAAGCGTGAAATTTAATCTGGTTGTTTGGGAGGGGGAAACTGATTCAGCCGCCAATTTGACCGGCCGGTAGCTCTCTAGCCAAGAAGAATGTTGAAAAGCGCTGGTTCGGCCCGCCGGATCAGTGGTGTTGAGCGCGACAAAATTGGTTCCATCACTGGTCCAGGTGGTGTTTCCAGTATTCTTTATCTCGATCCAATAATTAATTTCTTCCCCGGTTTTAATGCCTAGGCTTGCTTCCATTACCTTGGTTATTTCCGCCTTGAAGAAAGGAGCAGGAGGCGGAGTGATGATCTGTTGTGGGGGAGTGGTATCTGGTTTAATCGTTGCTTCATTGGTGTTAGCAGGCTGTTCTTTAGGCTGCTCCGACGGCTTTTCCGTAACCACCGGCGTAGTGGTGGTAGCGGTTTGCTTGGGTGTTCCGAACATCTCTACCAGAATCATAGTTTCTTTATTGTTGATTTTTCCGGTAATAATGGATACGCCGATTTCAGTGAATTTCGGATTAAGGATATTAGCGCGGTGGGAAGTAGAGGCCATTAAAGCGTTATGCACCGATTCAGCGGAGTTGAAATCCATGGCCAGGTTCTCGCCCGCGTTGGAATAGCGGTAGCCGGACCCTTGAATCCAGTTCCAGAATTTGGTGCCGGCGGGGCTGTCATGGCTGAAATAATTGTTCGCCACCATATCCTGCGCTTTTTGGTAAGCGGCCCGGTTTAAAGCCTCGTTAGTGCGAAGCGTTCCCAGGCTGCTGGATTGGCGGGAGCTGTTAGTAAGATTGACGATATTGGAAGCGGTGGCGCTGGAGAAGAATCCGACCGAAGGATAAGACAAATAAAGAAAAGCAGTGACGGCTAGCTTGGTTAAAATAAGAACCAAACTGTAAAATTTTAAAGCGCCTGGCCTAATGATAAAAGGCCGGTGATTGTTATCGGCGTGAGGAATAAAATAAAGATTCAGGGTCTTGGTGACTCCGCCACTGTTCGTCTTTTTGTTGCTGCTTTTCTTGGTCATTGCTTATTTAATAATACCATATTCAACATATCATACTAGCATACTTTCATTTGTTTGTCAACACCAAAAACCGGGGTATACTAAACCAGTTGGAACAAGGTTAGAATAAATAACATAATCATTAACCTTGTTCAAAGTATGAT
>PFMD01000009.1:10576-17156 GCA_002784945.1 Candidatus Kerfeldbacteria bacterium CG_4_10_14_0_8_um_filter_42_10 | reverse complement strand
TTATGTGAAATATTTTTTTAAAAAATAAATTTTCTTTTTGTCTAATAAAAAAGAGTCAGGTTGACGGACTGAATCGTGGCTGTTGCCCCGTTTGGTGGGTTAAATGTTGACGCAAAGGCTGGTGGGATTTTCTCTGTCGGTGCATTCATAGTTCTGTGCACCACAACCACACTGATGAAATTCCCGATGACAGTGAAAATCATCCTGCCGCAAAACAAAAGCATCTGCGGCAATGTCGTGCTCTTCAGTTCTTAAATCCTTGACGATCTGATCACACGTATTGCACATGTTAACCCCCTTTTGAATGTTCACATTATGATAAGATAATCTATCATAATTAAACTAATGTGTCAACCCCTAAAGGAAAAAATTATGAAAGGGCTCTTTTTAATAAGATTATTTATTTTTAAAACTATCGCCTAATAGCGCGTAGGCAGCTTTTTCTTGCTCATTATGAAGTGTTGTAATTTTAGTTAAGTGGTGATTAAATTAAGATAATCTTTTAAATAGTAAATAGCTGAATGGCAAGAAAAAGACCATATCCCGCCTGGCTCCTTTGGGCGTAATCCCTCGGCAAGCTCGGGACCATTTTATACCTTCAGATCGCTGGCGGGACATCGCCTACTCGCCGGACGTTATACGCAATTCAAATAATATTTTTCTAGCGGAGAATAAGGAATTATATCCTTTCTAAAATAGAGATAAATTTGATTTTTGAAATTGTCAACAATTAATAATTTTGATATTATTAAATCAATTGGAACACACTCTGGTCCTGCCCTTGGGACACACAACAGAGTCCAATCACCTAAAATCAAGGGCTCCAAACTGTCTTGCGGTCGAGAAGATAGTCATCCAAGAAATTAACTTTCGGAGTAAACATGGAAAAAGAAGAAAAAAAGGAATTCACATCGGATGTTAGCCAAGCTATCAACGCCGCAATGTCCGATCCGCGTTACTGGGCAAGAAGAAGATCGAAATGGGATGAATGGAGCTCGCCAGTGGGTTTAGGTCTGGCATGGACTCTGTTCATAGTTCCATTAGGGCTTTTTCTCGTTCTCCTGCATATGGCAGGACTTCTACGCTAGTGCGGAAGTTATCACACAACCGCCTCATTGCGAGGCGGTTGTGGTTTTTGAAAATACTAAAAAAGAATTTATCGCCAAATATGATTAAGGAAAGCCTATCTGATGTTTTTCCTAGGGTAAAATATAGATAGGATTTCAAAAGGAAATAAATTTAGTTTTTTATTGATTTTAACGGTAAACTAACATGACAAAGAGAAATAACAAAAAAGAATTGTCGCCAAAGCAACTTGAGAAGTTGTTCGGAATATTGAAGGCCCGTTTTGAGAAGAACATGAACCGCCATAAACGCCTTGAATGGGCTAAAGTACAGGCAAGGCTGGATCCCGCCAAGGCGGGAGAAAAATTGTGGTCGCTCAATGAAATGGAAAGAACCGGCGGGGAACCGGATGTTGTCTGGTCTAATAAAAAAGCCGCCGCAACGGGGCAGGCGGGCGCATACATTTTTTATGATTGTTCAGAGGAAAGCCCCAAGGGCCGCAGAAATGTTTGCTACGACCGCGAAGCGCAGAAGTCAAGGAAAGAACATAAACCGAAAAATAACGCTACTGATATGGCCGCGGCCATAGGCATTGAACTTTTAACGGAAGAACAATATCGGGAGTTGCAGAAATTTGGGAATTTCGATACGAAAACATCGAGCTGGCTGAAAACACCTACCGATATAAGAAAACTCAGCGGCGCCCTCTTTGCTGATTTCCGCTACGGCCATGTCTTTGTATATCACAACGGAGCAGAATCTTACTATGGCGCCAGGGCGTTCCGTGGCTCGCTTAAGGTCTAATATCATTATGAAAAACATTACAAAAAGATTGATCGTATGGGCTATCGTCGTAGCGCTTATATTGATGATACCCTTGGCGATGCAGTTTACCAATGAAGTGAGCTTGAGTGAGGCAATTGCCTATAGCGTCATGCTGTTGGCCGCTGGCGGTTTTTATGAACTGGGGCAATGGCTGAAGACTCGTGACAGGGCGTATCGCATCGCTTTTGGGGTTGGTCTTGCGGGAGCGTTCCTACTCTTCTGGGCGAATGGTGCCGTTGGCATCATCGGGAGCGAAGATAACCCCGCTAACTTGATGTATGGCGCAGTATTTACTGTCGGGTTCACCGGCTCTCTTATTTCACGCTTCAAGCCACGCGGAATGGCACGCACATTGTTTGCGACGGCACTTGTCCAGATTCTTATTCCAGTAGTTGCGCTCTTTATCTGGCCGGCCCAGGCCTCCTGGGGCGAGGCGGGCGTTATCGGCGTGTTCGCTGTCAATTCCATTTTCGCCCTGCTATTTGCCGTGTCGGCGCTGCTGTTTCGCCGCTCCAGCCCTACTAAATTTTAAGAACGGATCACCGGTGAGATGAAACCAATCTTAATGCCTATTTATGAAGCCTTGAAGCGGAAAAAGCCGCCGCTATCGTAAGCAGGAAACCGGGTATTCCCTACATTAGTTTTTAAAAACGGCAATTTGGTAGAAATTGACACTAATAGGGGATTTGTTAAAAAATGAACATTAAATAAAAAAATGCAGCGAACATCAGGCGTGTTCGCTGTTTTGTGTATCCCAAAGGAAAATTGTGCTGCAGGGGCAATCGTAAGGGCAGCCGGATTGGTCGTGGTAAGAATAGGCCATGTTTCCGTATTTTGCTTCAACCGCTTTTTTCAAGGCTGGAAAATTCGGTTCACACTCAACGGAATAATGAATTGTAATCCAATCCTCATACCAGCCGCAGATTGCATGCATTTCAACTTTTACTGTCCCTTCAATGAGCATAATAAACCGCCTTTCGGGTTCTTAAAGTGTGCGGGAAATTAAATTATCTTAACATTTCCGATTTAATAGTCAAGTAGATTTTTTGCCCACCAGGAGCTTTACTAAAGAGAAGGTAAGTGGTTAAATTAATTTTGACGAACTAAAGCGTTCTTCGGCTCATCATATAACAAACAAAATATTCAATATGAACGTAGAAGATTTGAAAAATCTGGTAAAAGAAATTGTCGCTCAGGCGAATGATTTTAAAAATACACTGGTTCAGGAACCTGCTCCGGTAAATTATGCCTGTATTTTCTGTCAAAACGACGGGGAATACAGATTGTTTCTTGAAACTGCTAAACAAATGGGAAAAGTGGTTAAGGAAACGAAGGCCGGTCCAATATTTCAGATTGAACCATTGCCAACGGTTGCGGGAAATCTGCAGCTGCTTAAAATACGCAAGCCTGACCCCACCAGGCCCGAGCGCGGGGACGCTGACTTCACTCTTCAAAATTACGATGAATTTAAAAAAGAAAACCTTTCCAAACCGGGATTCAAACTTATTAAGCGGGAAAGTTTTGAAATGATTGAAGTAATAAATCCCAGGTTTAACGTTTTGGTGTATTTTTCCAATCCTCCCTTAGACAAGCAACTAGGAATTATATAACGAATCTACATGATTAATGAACAATCAAATTGGCGCTTGGTCTGGTCCAGAAAGTATGCGCCTTTTGCGGCCGCTTCGTATTTTCTTACTTTTTTAAAAGATTCTCCTGCTTGGTCAAAGTGCCGGAACAAGCTTTTTCTGCCCGAAGGCGGTTTGCACAGCTATTATTTTAAGGCCGATGGACTGGATAAAATTTGTAGAAAATTCGAAAAATATGTTTTAGAACAGAATATTCCAGTATTTTGTGAGCGCTATGAAAAAATATTCAAGGAATGGCTTAGCTGGTCGAAGGAAATCAATAAACAAGATTTTTCTGAGCTGTCCGATAAAAAACTCTGTTTGCTTGTTCATAGGATTACCGCAAAATTAGCCTACTATGGCGAATGGCAGCTTTTATCCTTCATCGCGCTGGAAGGATTGGTGAAAAATGCCGAGATGTTAGTAAAATCTCAGCCAAACCTGAAAAATTTGTTTGTTTCGCTTTCTACCCCTCACCGCGAAACTAAAATAATGAAAGCTCGGGCAGAATTACTGAGAATCATTATTAATTGCCAAAAACCAAAAAACCAGGTGGAAAAATACTGCGCGAAATATGCCTGGCTGAACATGTACGAATTTATCGATCCGGTCTTGGATCCGAAAACAATGCTAAAACATCTGCCCACCAAATCGGCGGCCGCCAAGGAATTAAATAATTATAACCAGAATCGAAAGGAAAATCTGAAAGCATTCAAATTACTGCTGTCCAAAGTCAAAGAACCAAAACAAAAAAAACTCCTGCTCGCGGCCAATCGGTTTGCCTATCTCAAAGAAATGAGGGACGATTATCGCCGGCCGGCCTATTGGGCTTTTAGACCATTCTGGAAAGAGATAGCGAAAAGAACAAAACTAAAGTTTACGGAAACTAACTATCTTTTAGGGAATGAACTGGAAAAAGCAATCATAAAACCGAATAAAAAATGGCAGACGCTGGCGCGTAAACGCATGAAAAATTTCGCGCTGGAACTAACCGAAGGCAAATTTTTTATTCATTCGGATCAAAAATCGATTAATCAGTTGCTTTCCCAAGTAATATTGAATTCTCCAGACAAAGAAATTGCCGGTATGGTGGCATTTCCCGGAAAAATTAAAGGGCGAGTGAAAATTATCTACCACAAAGACGATTTTAAAAAATTTAGCAAAGGCGAAATATTGATTACTCCCATGACTCATCCTGAATTTCTGCCGATTATGCGGCAAGCCTCGGCTGTTATCACGGATGAAGGGGGGATAACCTGCCACGCGGCGATTGTCGCGCGAGAAATGAAAAAGCCGTGTATTATCGGAACCAAAACCGCGACTAAAGTTTTAAAAAACGGCGACTTTATCGAAGTTGATGCCGTAAAGGGAGTAGTTAGAATAATTAAACGGAACGGCAAGAGAATTTTAAGGTATCTATAAATAATTTGTGCTCACTTGGACATCGCTTTCGCGCCTGACGTTGTATTCAATAAGTCCAAAGTCCTGGGAATTAGAAATTTTTTAAACATTGGTTGCTATATTATGAATAAATTGATATACAAAATTACAGCGTGGATTTTAATTATCGCTGGAACTATTTATGCAATTGCCAATCTTTATTTTAGTTTTGGCGGCCCGACTATTTCTGACCAGCTTTATGAATTTGGATTTGGATTATTTTTTTCGGTTTTGATTTTTGTTTTATCTTTTTTCCCGGGAAAATATTACATCGCCATCGGTAATATTGAATCCAAGCGCAACAAACTTACCAATGCCAGTCTTACCTTAACAATAATTGGAATACTATTGATTGTTGCAGCATTTGTTGCAATGCTAATCATCTGTCCTTTTCCCTCTATTTGTTACGGCTGGGGATTGATGATTGTTTTTTATGGTATATTTCCCGCAGCATTTCTATATGCCATAGCGGTAATCTTGTTGCTGGTAAATAAATTTAAGACCAGCCTCTGACTTGCCCAAGAATTCGGAAGGTTGCCCTGAATTTCATCCTAATAAGGAAATATAACAGCGCGCAGGCGGGCTTTTCTTGCTTGATTAGAAGCATTGATATTTAACCATAATAGTGCTTAAATAGGGTAATCAAGTTAATTAATATTAGAAATATAGTTATGACATTATCAACCTTAATAGAGAACAAAAACAAAAAATATCTTTGGCTATTTATCGTTTTGCCAACCTTAGGTACTTTATTCTTTGTTCCGAGCATGGTTCAAGCCGCTAATTGTGGGGGTGCTATCCAATGCCAGTGCGGCGATACTTTAACCGAAAGCCAAACAATGTGGTATGACCTGAATAATTGCCCTAACAATGGTTTGAATATCGGCGCCAATAATATCACCTTGAACTGCGATAATCATCTGATCGATGCTAATAATTCATATCCACCGAGCATTGGAGTTTACCTAAATAACAGACAGGGCGCATCTGTTATGAACTGCCATGTTCAGGAATTTAATGATGCTGGTATCGAAATATTCTACGGTTTCAACAATTTGTTATCATATAATACCACTACGAACAATGACGTCGGCATCTATTTATCGTCAACCTCCGATAACAATATAAATAATAATAACTCCAGTAGTAATCTTACCGATGGCATCAATTTTGATAACGGCAATAATAATTCGATTTCCAACAGCATTGCCAATAATAATTATACCGGCTTTTATTTGGCTCCGGGCTCGAATAATACCATCCAAAACAGCACCAGCGATTATAATTCTTATTACGGCATTTTTGTAGAAGGAAATAGCAACAGCTTAACCGGCAACAATTCAAATCATAACGGAGTCAACGGCATTTATTTGCATGGCGGTTCCGGCAGTACTGTTATGGGGAATACTGCCAATTACAACAATAACGGCGCTCCTTTTTATTCAGGACATGGAATTTTTTTGTATACCAGCGCCAATAATAATATTCTTAACAATACCGCCAACTACAATAGTCAAAGCGGCCTAACGGCATTTCCGAAAGAAATTTAATTAATATTCTTAACAAGTTAAACATCGATAACAAATTTATTTACCATATTAACAAAAAAAGAATATTCGGGG
>PFMD01000009.1:0-10565 GCA_002784945.1 Candidatus Kerfeldbacteria bacterium CG_4_10_14_0_8_um_filter_42_10 | reverse complement strand
ATCAAAAGAAAGCGCGAACCCGGTATGGGCAAATGGTCTCTTCCGGGTGGCGTGGGAGCGTTAGAAAAAGAAAACAATCCCATGAAAGCGGTAGCTCAAGAAGTGCAAGGCGACTTTGGCGTGGATTATATAAACTGCGATCTTTTCACAATGCAATATAGTGATCAAACCGAGCCGACTCTTCGTCTGTATTTCTATGGAAAAATCAAGGGCGATCCGCAAATAAAAAGCGTAAAAACAATTCAAGAGTTAAAGTGGTTCACCATTGACGAAGCATTGGACACTGAACTTGCATTTGAAGAAACGGATAAAGAGGTTATTCATAATTTCAAAAAGAAAGTTTTCTAAGCATTAATAGTTAGTTAGAATCGTTATGGAAATAAAGTTATTTACCGCCACTAAAGCATTTATTGTTCATAATGGAAAAGTATTGTTGCTCAAAGAGTCGGCTAAATATGCCGATGGCGCGAATGCAGGTAAGTTTGATGTGGTAGGCGGCCGGGTTAAACCAGGGCAAAGATTTGATGAAAGCTTGATCAGAGAAATTAAAGAAGAAACCGGATTAAACGTTAAAATTGGCCACCCTTTTTTTGTTAACGAGTGGCGGCCGGTGGTAAGAGGGGAGCAGTGGCAGATTGTCGGCACTTTTTTTGAATGCTTTGCCGAATCGGATAAAGTTGATTTGAGCGAAGATCATGAAGAATACGCTTGGATTAACCCCAAAGAATACCAAAACTATAATCTTATTGATAATTTGATCCCAGCATTCCAAAGCTATCTTACACTCGCTACTTAGCCTATGCGCCAGACATTAGCGGAAATAAAATTTAAACTCTCCTAACATTATGAATAAATTAATAACGGGTAATCTTGATCAACAAGTTAGTTCTCATCCAGAAACTGGCGGCTGGTTTCTCGGTTGCTTTATGGATAAATACCCGGATTTTTTGAGTGATGACGTGGAATTAAAATGGGTAAGGCATAAAAAAGGCGACAAAAAACCCGGCCTGCTTGCCGCTACCGAAACCAAAACACTCGTGATTCTTATTAATGGAAAATTCCTCATTCGATTTACCGAACCAAATAAAGAAATCACGCTTCTAAAACAGGGCGATTTTGTTTTTTATGATGCCAGTCAAACCAGCCATGAGAGTGAAGCGCTGGAAGACAGTCTTTTATTGGTGGTGCGGTATCCCTCAAAAAGAAATAATTAGTTAATTATATGAAGTTTCCCAAAATAGTTATTACTGGATCTAACGGCAGGATCGGTAAAATTCTAAAAAAAGCATTATCTGATGCCTATGACATTTATAGTATCGACGTTAATAGAAGCAATGATAATGAAAAAAATTATTTTCAAGTAGACCTTTCGGATCTAGAAGAGACGAAAAAAGCGTTTTCTTCAATAAAACCAAGTTTTGTGATTCACCTTGCCGGGCAAAGAAAGATTAACGGTGAGTGGGAGGATATTCTCAAAAACAATATTATCGCCACAAGAAATGTGTATGAATGCGCCCGGCTTTATGGTGTACAAAAAATCATCTACGCCAGCTCCAATCACGTCACCGGCTGCTATGAAGGAATCCCGCCAAAATTACATGAACAAGCAAATCCAAAATTAATAACCGTTAAGGATTCTATTAGGCCTGACAGTTACTATGGAACCAGCAAAGCCTTTGCCGAAGCCCTGGCAAGACAATTTTATGAATTGTTTGGAATTAAATCCATTTGTTTGAGAATAGGGACAGTAACGGAAGAAGATAATCCTTTAAAAGACGAAACAAAACGGTGGTCGAAGACCTGGCTGAGTCATAGGGATTTAATTCAATTGGTAAAGAATAGCCTTGAATCGGATGTCGGTTTTGGAATCTACTACGGAGTGTCGGATAATACCGGAAGATTTTGGGATATTTCCAACGCAGAAAAAGAATTAAACTATGAACCGCAAGACGACGCGTCTACGTTCTTAAAGTAGCGCTTATTCTTACATCGGCAAAATTCCTAATCATTTGAAATTATTAGTAATAATTAGCTAAATGCAAAAAATAGAAGCGATTGGATTTGATTGGGATGGTACTTTAGTGGATAGTATGAGTGTGAAATCCCGGAGTTTTACCGAAGCGACTATTCGGTTTTATCCTAATTTGAAAGAAAAAGCAGCTGAAGTAGTGAAACTGTATTTGGCGAGCCGGGGCAATCCCAGAATTGATCAGTTGGAGTTGATTCAGGCCCAGTACTCCCTAAAAAAATTATCAAACGATGATTTAAGAAAATGGAGCAATCTTTTTACCTCTTTGTATCTGGACAAAAAAACTCCTTTGTTTGCCGATGCTATTAGAGTTTTAAACGAGCTGAAAAACAGGGGATATAAACTATTTTTGTGCAGTTCTGTGCCGCAAGCGGATTTAGACAAGACTTTAAAGCGATATCCTTTGGATGGTTATTTTGAAATTATCTTAGGCACTAGAGATAACGGTAAATTTAGGAAAGGATTGCCTCACTTAACCTATGTTTCAAAAACGATCGGGGTCCCTCTTAATAAAATAGCATTTATTGGTGATGGACCGGATGATGCGAAAGGAGCAAATGAAACGGGATGTTATTCGGTGGGAATAATGGATTCAAGAATACCAAATTCCGATAAAGATATCAGAAAGAATAATCCTGATCTAGTCATTGAGCAATTAGAAGAATTATTGAACTATTTTAAATGAAAAGAATCGCCAAGATAATTTTATATCAAGAAAATAAGATACTGCTTCAACTACGCGACAATAATCCGAATATTCCTTTTCCCAATAGGTGGAGTTTATTTGGCGGTGAGATAAAGACCGGGGAAAGTCCCGAGCAAGCCATTGAAAGGGAAGTGCGGGAAGAAATCGGCTCTCGCATCGCTAAATTGCAATTATTGTCAGTAACTATACGTAAAGAAGAGAAGATAAAGGTGGAGGATAACGTTTTTGTCGGAGAAGTCGTTTCGTCACCACGGGATTTGGTATTAACCGAAGGGAAAAAAATGCAATTCTTTTCTAAAAAAGATTTTCAGAAAATAGACCTTGTTCCGCATTACAGAAAGATTATTCAAAATTTTGTTAGTTCTAAACTATTATGACAATTAATAAAGCATGGCATCAAAAAAACAAGATGCCGAAAAATCCAACTTCGGAGCAAAGAATGAGATGGCACCAGGAACATCAAAAAAACTGCTCCTGTTGGCCGGTACCTAAAAAACTGGCCCAAGAGATGAAAAAAAGTAAATATTCCTGATTCAGAATTGAGGAGATAAAAAGCAGCTTCTATAGTACTTTATCTTCTTGTTTATTTCGACAAGCGAGGAGCGAATGAAAACAGCAGTTTTCATATCGTCCGACCTGCCTGCGCGAAGCCGGAGCTTCGCTTCGGCAAAGGCAGGGCGCAGTCGAAACACAAGGTATAATACCTCGAGGTTTGCCTCGCTTCAATTCAATCCCACTTTCGGGACTGAGGTCTAGGATTTGCCTTGGGGTTTAATACCTTTTATTTTCCCTTGTTTTGCTTACTAATTTATCGGTGAACAAAATTCCGTTAATGTGATCAATTTCATGTTGTAAAACCCGAGCCAATAACCCTTCTCCAATAATCGTTGTTTTTTTCCCTTCTTTGTCTAACGCTTCCACTTTTACTTTCCTGTGCCGCTTGACCATTCCAAACACACCGGGAACGCTTAAGCAGCCCTCTTCTCCTAACTCTTTGCGAATCGATTTAGAAACGATTCGAGGATTGATTAAAACCAAATGCCCGTCTTTAATGTTAAGCGCAATCAAACGAATTGATTTTCCTACCTGGGGCGCCGCAATGCCAATGCCCTTGTCCCGATACATTGTTTTGATAAGCTCCGGTATTAATGCCTGAACATCAATAGCCAGCGGATCTTTGATTAGAGCCGCTTTTTTTCTTAAAATCGGATTAGGGTCGGTTACAATATTTAGAGTCATTAAAGTATCGTTAGGGGATCGGGATCAATGACCCAATCCGTTGGTATTAAGGAGGTTAGTTTGCTTAGTTCCGGCGGCTTTTTACCTTTGATTTTTAGAATAAGCTGCCAGCGGCATTTTCCCTTTTGGGGCGGTAAATACAGCGGCATCGGCTCTAAAAGCTCCAGAGAGGCTGATTTTAGCGTTTGGGTGAGGGTTTTATGCACCGCATACGCCTCTTTTTCCGCCATTTTAGCCTCTTTTGGCCGATTAATCAACTTAACCAGACTCCATACCGGCGGCCAGTGCAGAGCCGTTCTAATCTCTAGTTCCTTATCGGCAAAGGCCCTAAAGTCTTGCTTGGAGGCGGCCCGGATTGCTTTATTCTCCGGTGCAAAAGTTTGGATGACGGACGGTACCGGCGCAGAAGAGAAATGAACAACCCGGTTAATTAACTGGTAGGTTTTTTCTTCTGATCGGAAATCGGGCAGGTGCAATAAATTGTCCGAAGAAATAATACCGATGAGGCCGATGTTTTGGAGTCGAAGGTTTCTTAGGGCGAATTCCGTGCCGATAATTATTCCGGAATAACTGTTTTTCAAGGAAGTTCCCTGATCGACTCGGCTAATTTCGGTATTAGGGAAAAATTCCCTCAATTCCTTTTCCACGGCGTGAATTCCTTTGCCGAGCGTTTTAAGGTTATTACCCTGGCAGTTTGGGCACTGGAGCGGCATAGACTCTTTTTTATTGCAATGGCGGCAAAGCAGATAGTTATTTTCGTCAACCGTGTAGGCCAAAGAACAGTTGGAACAGCGAGCGAGCCAGTGGCAGTCTTGGCAAAAATAAGAAGCGGCGACTCCTTTGCGGTTAAGGAAAAGAAAAACAGTTTTCTTCTGGGCCAGCATTTTTTTCATCAGTTCCTGCAGATTTTCGCTTAGGCTGGAGTAATTCCCTTTTTTAATTTCCTCCTCCCTTGATACCAAGTCTATTTGATCGGGCGGCAGAGGAGGGGAGCTAACTGATTTAATAGTTCCGTTCCTTACTTCGTTAAAAATTTCCAGCGAAGGCGTTTGGCTGGTTAGTAAAAGTTTTGCTTGATAATTCTGAGCTAGTTCTTTAGCGACTTCACGGACATGAAAGCGGGGATTTTGATCGGCGTTCTTATGATTCTCGTCCTCTTCTAAATGGACAATTATTTGGTCGAGCTTAGTAAAAGGAAGGAACATCGCCAAGCGAGTTCCTATTATTACTTTCGCTTTTCCCTTCCATACTTTTTCCCATTGCTGAAAATATTCCTTGCGGGTAAGTTGGCTGGTGAGATAAGCGGCGTCCGTAGCATTGATCAGAGGAAAAATGCTGTTAAATTCCTGGTGATCCGGTACGATGATTAACGATACTTTTTGTGAAGCGATATTTTTTTTCAGCAAACCGGAATAAAAGGCATAGAGTACTGTTTTTTGAGGTGACGTTAAAGAAAAGATCTTGTTCTTATTTAAGGAATACTTTTTTATTTCAGCAGTGATCCAGGGCACGATGTTTCGGGAGATTTTCAATGATGCCTCTGAAACGGGGAAAGTCATTTTTGACTCCAGCGGCTTTTTCGGAAAATCGGGCACAATACTTTTTAAAACTATGCTTTTGGCGACGAAATAATAATCGCTTATCCAATCGGCCAATTTAAACTGTTCCGCCGTTACCACCGGTTCTTTTTGAACGATTCCGGAAATCTCTTTCAATTTAGATTGAGGGATCGGCGTCGTTCCCTTTAATTTGCTGATTACACCCAAGAATTTGGCTTTTTGAAAATAAATGGAAACCAATTGCCCCCGTTTTATTTCTTTTTGGAGTTTTTCCGGTACTTTATAATCAAAAACAGTCAAATTTCTTATCAGTCTTCTTAGGGGAATAATTTCGGCATATTGGTTATTCATAAACGCTATCAGTTTATCATTATTTGATGGAGTAAAAAAGCTCTCTAATAATTATTAGGAGAGTTTAAACCGTCAGCCAGAAATATGGTTTAAGGTTGTGATCTTGGGTTTTTGTATTGCTGTATTGTTTTATTGTTAAATTGTTGAGAAAGTAACCTCAAAACAATAAAATAATACAGCAATAAAACAATTATTTAATAACAAAGTTTACCGTTAAGTAGCCCACTCCAAAGGGACCTTCGTAGGACAAAACTTCCGGTCGGTAGTTTATTCCGTTTAAAATTCCCAATAGGATTATGAACGATCTCAAGCCGCATTCCGCCGCTTTTTCAATTAAAGCCGGATCCAAATTCAGAATCTCAGTGATATTATTCTGCTTGATCAATTCGACCAGTTTTTCATCAAATATCCCTCCCTCTTTAGCGAATCCGGCCGGCGCGTCTTCTGATAAACTGTGGGAAAGGTCGCCCGAAGCAACTACCGCAATCCGCTTGGTGCTTTTTAAAATTTCCTTTTGCAGCGCCGTTCCGAACTTAAAATGGCTTTTCAAATCAAGTAAAGAAAAGCTGATGGGAATAACGGGGATTTTAGGCATGCTTTTTGCCAGAAAGTACAGCGGGACGATGGCTCCGTGATCGATATCCGGCTGATTGATCAGGTTAAGGGGAACATCTTCTTCCTGGGCGCGCATTTTAATGTTAGAAACCAGCTCCGGATCGGAGCGAAATTCCAACTTTGTATCAAAATCGCCGAAGGCCTCGAGTGAGCTTTTGTATTTTTCCGCAAGATTAATTAAAAAAGTGTCTTCCGCCAGCGGAGCATGCGGAGAAATAATAATCAGAGAGTCGGGCTTAGCGGCATAAAGATCATTCCCTAAATTTTCTAAAGCCTGACAGGTTTTTTTAACTTGCTTTAAATTATCCCGTCCGATATTAGGGATGAGCAGGGGAGGATGAGGAGCTATGGCGCTAAAAATAAGCGACATATATTTCCAATTTAATTAAGAATCCTATTCGAGATCGATCGCGCTTCCGGTAGGGTGGATGTTCAAGGCTTGAACCGAAGTATAAACTATGTTTTCCCAACGATACCCGAGGCTGTTAAAGGCGTCGCCGCTTTTGAACGGACGCTTCTCGCCGTTGGAAATGACGTAGACAATGCCGGTTTCGCGCGCGGTTACTAATTCTCCATCCTTGAATTTAACCGGGTCGCCCGAAGCATAAGAATCAATCTCGGCCTGATCCGTTTGAATAATGGCTCGATTTTTGAAGCGTGATCGCAGTATTTCCTTAGACCAAATGGAATGCCTGATCCCGTTTTCAATATAAGAAACTCCGCCGGTTTGTTTGGACTGCAAAAGAATGCCGGTAGGGTAAACATCCGATCCCGTTACCGGGTCGCCGTTTGCTATACTATTCAGTTCGCTCCAGCTGGCCGGAATTATTTCTTCCGGATTGAATCCAAGATCACTGAGCACTTCTTTGGAAACAATGCCGCGTTTTTCACCGTTGATTACAATATAAACCGTTCCCTGGGGGGATTGCAGTAATACGTTGTTGGGAAACTGAATAGGCAGGCCATCTTCATACGCTGCCAGCTCGTTATCCGTAACCAGAATAATCTTGCGGGCGTCATAGTTGGCCAAAAGCGCGGTTCTGTTCCAGATCGGTTTTTTCTTGCCGTTTTGAATCAAGTAAACTCCGCTGGAGCCGTATTTCTGCAGAAGCGTTCCGTCAGGATAATGGCGCGTGAACCACTCCCGCCATAACTTGGCAAAAAGGGAGGTGCCGCCAAAACTCTGATCGCCTCCGCCGTACGCGCCCACCCAGGGAGTGTAAGTATATAAAACTGCCGTGGCGGCATTCTCGGGAGTAATGGCAATTCCATCCAAGGTCGTTTTGGTAATTCCGGGGCCCCACCCTGAAATAGTCGAACCATTTTGAGCAATGCCTCCCAGATATTTTGTCCCTCTAATTGCCTCGGCCGATTGATAGATTTGATTAAAAAAACCTCGGTAATCTGGATCACAAGAGGAATTATCCGGGCAGCCGTAACCCGCGGCTCGGTCTAATTGTTGCTGAGTAGGGCTGGAATCATTAATCAGACTTTGTTCCACTTGGATTCTAACCAAAAAATATTTTGGACTAAGCTCGTATAAATTGGCAGCGTCGTAAATTATTTCGGCGGCTGATTTTGGTCCATCTAATCCATCGGTAAGATAGTTTGCCAAATAACTCCCTTTATCGTTTAAAAAACCCTGAATTCGGGAGAGCGACATGGCGTTATTGTCGGTTAATTCCGAATCGGTAATGATATTATTTAGATTGTAAAAAGCGGCGCTGGCAGATAAGGGAAGCGCAAAAAAGATGATAATTAAAATCAGAACGGTTCTTTTAAGCATAATAACGTTTCTTTTGCTTAATTATTAGCCAATTTGCTTTAATTATACCCTAAAATATGATAATATTCAAGAGCAACGTTGTTAGCTTGTAGTTGTCCGCCCGAGGCGGATCTGCCTCTGGCATGATAGGAAGTAGCTTATTAGAATTTCTAATAAGCTAATAAGCTAAGAAGCTAATAAGCTAAAAAGCTACAAGCTAATCTCCTAATTCCTAAGAACATGCGCCACCGAACATTTGTAGCGATTACCCCTCCTAGGGAGATAAAGAAGAAACTGGCCGGAGTAATTGAACAGCTGAAAAAATTAAACCTCCCGGTTAAAACTACCGCGGCTGGCAATATCCATTTAACCTTAAAGTTCCTTGATTCCCTAAGCAAAGAAGAGATTGAATTGGTTGACGGTAAATTGAAGGAGTTGTTTGTAGAAGAGAAAAAGCTAATTTTAAAACTGGATTCAATCAAACTCTTTCCGTCAAACAAAAATGCTAAAGTGATATCGGCTAATCTAGCAGACAACCTAAACTTAATTAGACTGGAACATAAAATAAGAAAGAGTCTTGAGGAATTTAAATTTTTGCCTAAGGAGAATCGTCGCTTCCATTCTCATATTACCTTAGCAAGAATAATCAAACCCATTTCAGAGGATAATTCAAAAAAGATTGTAAATATTCTGATAAGCGGAAGTTGGCAAGCAGAATCAATCGAGCTGCGGGAAAGCGATTTGTCAGGTAAGATTCCCCATTACTCAACCTTAGCAAGTTATCGGTTCAAAGAATGAAAATAGATATTCTGGGAGTGAAAATTGACAGCGTGACCAAGGAGGAGGCGATTAGCGTTGTAAAGAAAAACTTGGGTCTTCCCGGCGCTCATCAGGTAGTTACCCCGAATCCTGAAATTATTATGGAAGCTCGGCGCAACCGTGACTTTAAAGCGATTTTAAACAGCGCCGCCTTAGCCATTGCCGATGGCTTTGGGCTCAAACTGGCGGCCTGGTACTTAAAAAATCCTCTGAAGGAGCGGATTGCCGGAGTCGACTTCATTGCCAGCTTGGTTCAATTAAGCCAAAAGGAAAAAAGGGGAATCTATCTTCTGGGAGCAATGCCAGGCGTGGCCAAGGCCGCCGCTCAAAAATTAAAGGAGCAGTATCCTGATTTAATAATAGCGGGAGCGGAAAGCGGTTTGCGGAACGGCCAGATGATTTCCGATGAAGAAATAGTTCGAAGGATAAATTCAAAATCTCCCCAAATGCTGTTAGTCGCTTTCGGAGCGCCCCGGCAGGAAGAATGGATTTTTGCCAATAAGTCGAAATTAAGTACGGTAAAGATTGTAATGGGAGTCGGCGGCGCCTTTGATTTTATTTCCGGCAAAGTTAAAAGGGCGCCCCGCTTAATAAGAAAATTGGGATTAGAATGGCTGTTCCGGCTGATTATTCAGCCATGGAGAATTAAAAGGATATTTACCGCAGCCGTAGCATTTCCTTGGATAATTATTAAATCAGGTTATAAAAATGAGCAATAATGCAACAATCCGGGTGCGGATTGCTCCGTCGCCGACCGGTTCACTGCATGTCGGTACGGCCCGATCCGCTTTATATAATTACCTTTTTGCCAAACAAAATGGCGGAACTTTCGTTTTGCGGATTGAAGATACCGATCTGGAGCGTTCCGACGAAAAATATACGCGCGACATTATGGAAGGTTTGTTATGGCTGGGAATAGAATGGGACGAAGGGCCCACTTTGGATGGCAGGGAAAAAGGAAAACATGGTCCCTATAAGCAGTCAGCCAGAACGGAAATTTACCAAAAATATTTAAAGAAGCTGATTGCTGATGGCAAGGTGTATCCATGCTATTGTACGCCGGAAGAATTGGAACAAGAAAGAGCGGCGGCTGCAAAGAAAGGGGAGTCTCCTAAATATAGCGGCAAGTGCCGAAATTTAACTGAAGCGGAGCAAAAAAAGTTGGCGGCGGAAGGAAGAAACAGCATTCTGCGTTTTAAGACACCGGCTCAAGTAATCACTTTTCCAGACGAGATTAGAGGTAAGGTTGTCTTTGAAACGGATCTGATCGGTGATTTCTCCATTGCCCGCGATCAGCAAACCCCCTTGTATAATCTGGCGGTGGTAATCGATGATTACACCATGAAGATTTCACACGTCATCAGGGGAGAAGATCACTTATCCAATACGCCCAAACAAATATTGCTGCAAGAAGCGCTTGGTTTTCCTAGGCCAATCTACGCTCATCTCCCCTTGATTCTTAACGAGGATCGCTCCAAGCTT
>PFMD01000022.1 GCA_002784945.1 Candidatus Kerfeldbacteria bacterium CG_4_10_14_0_8_um_filter_42_10 | reverse complement strand
ACCTGATCGGATATATCGGAAAAATAACCGAAAAAGACTTAACGCTTCCGGAAAATCAGGATTATTTATTAACTGACATTATCGGCAAAACGGGATTAGAATACCAGTACGAAAAAATGTTGAAAGGAGAGGATGGCAAAAAAATGATCGAGGTTGATTCTTTAGGAAAAGAAAAAAAACTGGTGGCGAGTAAAGAACCTCAGTCTGGACAAAACATCACTCTATCGATCGATCTAGGACTTCAAAAAACACTTGACCAGAGCCTGAAAAAAATGATTGCCGGCACTAATTCTCCGGGGGGAGCCGCGATTGCAATTGATCCCCGTAATGGAGAAATACTGGCAATGGCCAGCGCACCTGGATTTAATAGCAATGAATTCGTCAAGGGAATTTCGGTGGAAAATTTTGAAAAGTTAATCAGCGATCCTGACCGTCCCTTATTCATGCGAGCGGTTTCTGCCCAATATCCGCCCGGCTCTACCATTAAACCAGTAATCGCTTCAGCGGCACTACAAGAAGGGGTAATTACCCCCCAAACCACCATCATGAGCGCGGGGGGATTGCGCGTGGGACCAAACTTTTTTCCTGACTGGAAAGCGGGAGGACACGGTTTAACTGACGTCAAAAAAGCGCTGGCTGAATCAGTCAATACTTTTTTCTATACTGTTGGCGGCGGATTTGAAGATTTTACCGGACTGGGAGTCGATCGGATCAACCAATATGCTCATCTTTTTGGGTTAGGGGAGCCGCTCGGTATTGATTTTCCGTCGGAAGCAAGCGGATTTTTACCAACGAAGCAATGGAAAGAAGATTCCAAGGGAGAGCGCTGGTATTTGGGTGATACTTACCATTTATCCATCGGGCAGGGCGATATTCTAGTGACACCGCTCCAAGTGGCGGATTATACCGCTGCCATTGCCAACGGGGGGACGCTTTACCAACCACAAATAGTGAAGTCAATAAAGAATCCGGCGCTGGACCAAATCATCAAAAAGGATCCCTTGGTAATCCGAGATAATTTTATCAGTCCCGTTTATTTGAATACCGTTCGAGAAGGGCTTAGACAGGCTGTCACTTCAGGCAGTGCCAGTGCTTTGCAAAATGTTCCGGTGTCCGTCGCGGGAAAAACCGGAACGGCTCAAATCGGAAACGAAAATAGGACGCATGCTTGGTTCACTGGTTTCGCTCCTTATGAAAGTCCCGAGATCGTGATTACGGTAATTGTGGAAAAAGGAGGTGAAGGACACGCCGCCGCTCTGCCCGTGGCGAAGGATGGTTTCAACTGGTATTTTAATCAGAAATGAAAATAGCTTTTTAGCTTCTTAGGATTTCCCTAAAAAACTACAAGCTAAAAAGCTATTTTTACTTGACAAAAAAATATTTTCCCGTATCCTTAACACTATATTTACTCAAAATTTAGAAAATTGCCTAATTTTAGCCAAAAAAATGGAAGATAACAATACCTTCATTACGAAAGAAGGCCTGGCAAAGCTGAAAAAAGACCTGGAATATCTAAAAACAGAGAAAAGGAAGGAAATTGCCGAAAGAATTCGGGAAGCAAAGGAGCTGGGCGATCTTTCTGAAAATGCCGAATACACTGAGGCAAAAGAAGAACAGGCCTTTGTCGAAGGAAAGATAATTGAGCTGGAATATGTAATTAAGAATTCACAGGTAATTGAATCCGACAAAAAATCGGACTGCGTTAGGGTTGGTTCAAAAATTAAGCTTGAATCGGAAAATAATAAAATAGAATATATTATTGTCGGCTCGAATGAATCCGATCCGGGAAAAGGAAAAATTTCTAATGAATCCCCGCTCGGCAGGGCATTTCTTAATAAAAAAATCGGGGAAGAAGTAATAGTAGAAGTGCCGCAGGGTGCTAAGAAGTTTAAAATACTGGGAATTAACTGATAAATTCAACGGGTTTTAGGAATTAAGCCCTAAAATACGGTTATCCCAAACCTCGGTAAAAAAACCGAGTTTTTGTTTGAAAATAGTTCCCATAAATGTTATACTGAGAACGTTGCTAAATGAAATTGTCGAATAATTCAAAAACCTCATACTAACAAATGCGTTAATATGGAAAAAGAAAACTTTTCCGGATACCTGAAAGAAGAGGCTATCCGTCAAAAAAAAGTACAACGATTAAGAGCGCTGGGGATTGACCCTTTTCCCGCTAAGCTTAAGAAAGAAAAAAGCATTGAAAAAATTTTAGCGGATTTTAATGATCTTGAAAAAAAGGGGAGCACCGTGATATTAAATGGAAGAGTCCGAAGCATTCGTCGCCATGGCGGATCAACCTTCGCTCATATCCAGGATACCAGCGGATTGATCCAGATTTATTTTAAAAAAGACGTAATTGGTGAAAAACTCTATCAGGAGCTAAGCGACAATGTCGATCCAGCCGATTTTATCCAGACAGAAGGGACTCTCTTCACTACTCATAAGGGTGAAAAAACCGTGCTGGCAAAAAACTACGTTCTGGCGGTAAAAGCAGCCTTACCCTTGCCGGAAAAGTGGCATGGCCTAGTGGATACGGAAATAAGATATCGCAAGCGCTACCTTGACTTGCTGGCCAACCAGGAAGTGGTCAACATCTTTAAAAAAAGAGCGAAAATTATCAAGACGATTAGAGATTTTCTGAACCAAAATGGTTTTTTAGAAGTAGAGACTCCCATCCTGCAGCTTATTCCCGGCGGCGCGGCGGCCCGACCGTTTGTTACTCACCACAACGCTTTAAACGAAGATTTCTATTTAAGAGTAGCTCCGGAACTATATTTAAAAAAGCTGGTGGTGGGCGGTTTGGAACGGGTATTTGAAATTGCCCGTTGCTTTAGGAATGAGGGGATCGACTGGTCGCATAATCCCGAATTTACCATGTTGGAATTTTATGCCGCTTATTGGGATTATCATGATTTAATGGAATTCACTGAAAAACTGTTCGCTGAGATTATGAATAAAACAGCGGGTGGTTTTAGCGTGGAATATAAGGGAAATAAAATTGATTTCACTCCGCCCTACCCTCGGTTGAAATTTAAAACGGCGATATTGAAAGAAGCCGGGATAGATATCGATAAAATACGAAGCCAAGAAGATTTGGTTAAAACGGCCAAAGCCAAAGGTTTAAAGCCAGAAAAGAGCTGGGGAGCGGGAAAAATATTGGACGAACTTTATAAAGACTTCGTTCGGCCAAAATTAATTCAGCCGACTTTCTTAATAGACTATCCCTTAGAGCTTTCCCCTCTAGCTAAAAAAATTAAGTCTAATCCCAAGTACGTGGAGCGTTTTCAGCTGATTGCCGCCGGCTTTGAGTTGAATAATTGCTTCAGTGAGCTTAATGACCCGGATGACCAATTAGAGCGGTTTAAGGAGCAAGAAAAACTGCGCCAAGGAGGGGACGAAGAAGCGCAACGTTTTGATCAGGATTTTATTGAGGCGCTAAAACACGGGTTGCCTCCGACCGCTGGTTTTGGAATGGGTCTTGATCGCCTAGTGGCATTAGTTTGCAACGCCGCTAATTTAAAGGAGGTAATCTTATTCCCCACCCTAAGACCGGAAAAACATGAATAGAGCGGACGCTTTGGCATTTTTAAGGGAAAAAGTGAAAAACCAAAACCTCTTTAAGCATTCTCTGGCGGTAGAAGCGGTTATGCGACGATTGGCCCGTAATTTTAAAGAGGACGAGGAAAAATGGGCGCTGGCCGGTTTGCTGCATGATATCGATTATGAGGAAACAAAAGATAATCCCGAGGTGCACAGTTTAAGGGGTGCGGCCATGTTGATCGAGAAGGAATTGGAGCCAGAAATTATCGATGCCGTAAAAGCGCATAATGAGATTCACGGAATTCCTCGAAAAACAAAAATCGCCCAGGCCCTTTATTGCACCGACCCCCTGACTGGTTTGATTGTTGCCGCTACCTTGGTATTACCCGATAAGAAAATAGCGAATTTATCAGTGGATAATATTCTAAACCGCTTTAAGGAAAACTCGTTTGCTAAAGGAGCTAATCGTAAAGTAATCAGCGCCTGCCAGGAGCTTAATCTTAACCTAGAGAAATTTGCTGAAATTGGTTTAGAAGCAATGCAATCAATTAACAAAGAGATAGGATTATAAAATGATCGATATTAAATTCATCCGACAAAATAAGGAAAAGGTAGAAAGAGCCATTAAGAATAAAGGGATTAAGGTTGATGTTGACCGGTTATTAAAAAAGGATGAGGAACGACGCGAGCTGCTTACTGAAATTGAGCAAAAAAGATCGGAACAAAAGAAAACAGCGGACCGAGAAAAAGCGAAGCGGCTTAAAAATGAAATCAGCGTCAGTAAAAAATTACTTTCCGAGACTGAGACGGAATTCAACGCTTTACTGTCAAATGTACCAAATCTTCCCGCGGAAGATGTAAAAGTGGGTAAAGATGAATCGGAAAATGAAATTATAAAAACAGTTGGTGAAAAAACTAAATTTGATTTTTCCGCCAAAGGTCGCCGACGCTCCATAGCTCTGGCGACGGAGCGCGAACCAGCCTCAGGCTGGAAGCCCCAAGATCATCTGGCAATAGGGGAGCGGCTGGATCTGATCGACGTGAAGCGCGCGGCTAAAACATCCGGCGCCCGATTCGGTTATTTAAAGAACGAAGCGGTCTTGATCCAGTTTGCCCTGGTTAGACTGGCGCTGGACATTTTAACGAAAGAGAAATTCAAACCAATGATTCCACCGGTAATCGTTACCGGCGATTCCATGAAAGCGATGGGATATTTGGAACATGGGGGAGAAGAAGAAACCTATCATTTTGAAAAAGACGATATTTATTTTGTGGGAACCTCGGAACAATCCATCGGACCGATGCACCAGAATGAGATATTGAACGCCAAGGATTTGCCTTTACGCTATGTCAGCTATTCCACCTGTTTTCGCCGAGAAGCCGGTTCATACGGAAAAGATGTTAAAGGAATTTTAAGAGTGCACCAGTTTGATAAGGTAGAAATGTTCTGCTTCACCAAACCGGAAGATTCCGATCAAGAACACCAGTATCTGCTTTCCTTAGAAGAAAAATTGATGCAGTTATTGGAAATTCCTTATCAGGTGGTTAAAATGTGCACCGGCGATTTGGGGAATCCCGCTGCCCGAAAATTTGATATTGAAGCCTGGATGCCCGGCCAAAATCAATACCGCGAAACCCATTCCACCTCCAACTGCACTGATTTTCAGGCGCGCCGCTTAAATATAAAATATAGGAACGAAAAAACGGGCCAAAATGAATTTGTTCATACCTTAAACGGAACCGCTTTTGCCATGGGTAGAACTATTATTGCTATCCTGGAAAACTATCAGCAAAAGGACGGATCAATTAAAATTCCTTCCGTCCTGGAACCCTACCTCGGAGGAGCTAAGGAAATAAGAAGATAAGCAAGGAACTTTTATGTCAGAGGGAAATTTAACCTGGGTTGAGGTAAAGAAGGATGCGCTTAAGCATAACTTGGCGGCATTTCAAAAGATCGCCGGGCCCCAGGTGAAACTGATGCCGGTGGTAAAAAGCAACGCTTATGGCCACGGAATGCTGGGAGTGGCCGAAATTGCCGGCGAATTTGGCGTGGACTATTTAGGAGTGGTAAATTTAGAAGAAGCGTTAACTTTGCGAATAAATCATATTCGGACGCCCCTTTTAGTTTTAAGCTACTTTAACCCCAGTGGTATTGAGGATGCTTTAGAAAACAATATTGAATTGACCGTCTATGATCGTGAAACTGTTAGAAAAATATCAGAAGCGGCCCAAAAAATGAATAAGCCGGCGCGTCTACACGTAAAGGTTGATACCGGGACGGCTCGCTTGGGAGTTCAAGCTAAAGAGGCCGCTGAATTTATTGATGATATCAAGGATATTAAGGGAATCGAATTAGTGGGAATATTCACCCACTTTGCCGATTCGGAAAATGATGATTGGACCTATACCAATAAACAAATTCAGGAATTCAAAAATCTTCTTTTTAACCTCCAGAAAAAAAATATTGTTATTCCCATAACCCACGCTGCTTGCAGCGCCGCGGCGTTGTCTTCCGCTGATACTCATTTCAATCTGATTAGAATTGGAATTTCCTTATATGGGCTGTGGCCGTCTGAAGAAACCAAGCAAAAATTAGCCACCCACTGCCCCTGGTTAGAACTTAAGCCCGCTCTGACTTGGAAAACCACGATAATTCAAATAAAAGATTTGGAAAAAGGAAAGCCGATTGGGTACGGCTGCAGCTATACCACCAAAAAAGCGACGAAATTGGCGGTAATTCCAGTGGGGTATAATGAAGGTTACGACCGGCGCTTATCTAATCGGGGAGAAGTGCTGATAAGAGGAAAACGAGTTCCGGTTTTAGGCCGAGTCTGCATGAACCTAACCATGATTGATGTCACAAGCATAGCGAAGGTTAAAGCAGGGGAGGAAGTAACGCTATTAGGCGTTCAGAACGGAAAAGAAATATCCGCTGACGAAATAGCAGAAAAGATTGAAACCATAAATTATGAAGTGGTAACTAGAATTAATCCGCTTATTCCTAGAATCTATATTTGATTAATATTTTGCGACACTTAAATGAGTAATAAAAAAATCAGGGTGGGGGTGATCTTTGGCGGAAAATCAGGGGAACACGAAGTTTCCATTGTTTCCGCCCTGAGCATTATTGCGGCTTTGGACCGGAAAAAATATGATGTTGTCCCAATCGGCATAACTAAAAAGGGCCAGTGGATCGCCGGCAGCAAGGTGGCGTCGATTCTGAAAAACCAAGGAATAAAAGAATTTCCGCTGTTGGAAAAAATTATTACTCCTGATCCCACGAAAGGATCGCTGGTCCCCATTACCTCCGTGAAACCGAAGGCTCGCTTAAAAGAAACGGCGCTTGATGTGATTTTTCCGGTTTTGCACGGGCCCTTAGGAGAGGATGGCACCATGCAGGGACTTTTAGAGCTTTCCGGCATCCCTTACGTGGGTGCCGGAGTATTAGGCTCCGCCGTCGGAATGGATAAAATAGTAATGAAGAAATTATTTCGAGATGAGAATCTGCCAATAGTGAAATTTTACGATTTTTTAAGAACTTCCTGGAAAAAGGATCCTCAGAAAATCACCAAGGATGTTACTAAGAGACTAGCTTTTCCTATGTTTGTTAAACCAGCGAATTTGGGTTCTTCCGTAGGCATTTCCAAGGCCAAGCACAGAAAGGAATTAATTGCCGCAATTAAGGAAGCGGCAAAATACGACCGCCGGATTATTATCGAAGAAACGGTACCAAATGCCCGGGAAATTGAAATAAGCGTATTAGGGAATGACAATCCCAAAACATCCCTTCCGGGAGAGGTGGTCGCTTCTAATGAATTTTACGATTATGACGCCAAATACATCGATGGAAAATCGGAAATAATCATTCCGGCCAAGCTTCCTTCAAAAACAATTAGAACTATCCAAGCGATCGCGCTTCGTGCTTTTCAAGCCACTGATTGCGCTGGAATGGCCCGGGTGGATTTTTTACTGGATCAGAAAAAGAATAAGCTCTACCTGAACGAAATCAATACCATTCCAGGATTTACCTCAATTAGCATGTACCCAAAGTTATGGGAGGCATCCGGAATCAGCTATGTAAAACTATTAGATAAGCTAATTCAGCTAGCGATCGAACGCAAGTTAGATAGAAATAAGTCATTAACCTCGTACCGGCCTAAAAAGGAATGGCATAAAAAATAGGGGAGTAATATGTTCGGAAGAAAAAAAATAAAAAATGTCAGAGGTTTTAGAAAACATGAAATCAAAATTATAAACAAGCCGGTTTATGATAATCCTTATTACAAAAGAAAAAATCCGGGATTTATTTTGCGACTCTTCAAAAACCCCCGACGAATAATTACCGTTCTAATTGCGCTGGGAGTAATCTATTTTTTCTTTTATTCCAGCTATTTTAGAATAAATACGGTCGAGATTCAGGGTAATCTTGAATTGACCTATGACCAGATTCGTTATGAGGTTAATAAGCCCTTTGCCGCCCGAAGGCTTATTTTTTTCCGGCAAAGCAATTTTTTTATTTATAATAAGAAAGCGGCCGAAAAAGCGCTTTGGGACACTTTTGTGTTAGAGAAAGTCGATATCAGAAAGAAGCTGCCTAATAAAATAATTGTTACTTTAAAGGAAAAAATACCAAATTTAACTCTTATCAACCAAAACCGTTATTATTATCTGGATCGCGAGGGAATAGTAACTCATTCGATCAATCAAGCGGAAGTAAAGCCAAATTTTCCGATAGTGGAGGACCTGAATGAGAGAAATATCAAATTGAAGGACCAGATTTTGTCTAAGGAGATGATCGAGGCAATTTTTACTCTGAACGAAAAATTCAACAGTAAAACTAATACGGGAATCGATCGTTTTTTGATTCCCGTGGTTCATTGTCCTAAAAAAATTGAATCGGAGGATGAAACTGATAATCAGCTCAATAGTAATAGTAATAGTAATAGTAATAGTAATTCTAATACAAATGCAAACAAAAATACCAATTCACGTATTCTTAACACTAATACGGCAAAAAGCACAAATTCCAGCAAAAACATAAATTCTTCCCTAGAGGAGGAGGAATGTGATATCGTGCCGCTAACCCAAGACATAACTGTTAAAACCCAGGAAGGCTGGCAGGCATTTTTTACCATAACTGGCGACCTCGGCGCCCAGCTGGAACGGTTAAAAATCTATTTACTGGATAAGGCCGCGGAAAAGGAAACCAGGGACAATATAAACTATATTGATTTGAGATTCGGAGAAAAAATCTTCATGATGGAAAAATAGCTTAAAATACCAGGATTAAGGGATTTAAACAATTTGATAGGTTTATTAGTCGCATAAGGTTTATTGTGCGACACTAAACTAACAATCAAAATAAGGGACATAATCGTCCCCTATTTATTAATCTTCTATTTCCTCTTAAAGAATAGCCGGCAGATACTTCAAGGGGTCATCCGGAATTCCATTAACCCTTACTTCGAAGTGAAGATGCGCGCCAGTGCTGAATTTTCCTGTTCCAGGAAATCCGGGCATTCCTCCGCTTAGTCCGATTATCTCACCGGCTCTTACGTACTGCTCCGGCGAAACATCAATCCTGCTGACATGCCCATAGAGCGTGGCCAAGCCGTCACCGTGTTCGATTAAAATGTAATTGTAACCCATACCGGCGTCTTTAGCGATAACCACATATCCGGAAGCGGCGGCCCCGATCGGTGAACCCTGGGGATTTCTGATATCCATTCCGGAATGCTCAAACCATCTTTTAAACGGGTAATCGGCGCAATGGAAGCCGCAGGATATTCCGTATTTGGGGTTGACGGGCCATGTTAAGCTCGCATCCCCTTGAATGATGTCGCCGCCCAGGCCGACGAAATCATCATTGTTCATGCGCTGCTGCGCTTCCCTTTCCAGATTGCTGATTTCAGAATTAGTCTGGACTTGCTCCTGTCTTACTTGTTCCACCAGCTGCTGGAATTTCGCTTCGTCTAGCTTTGTATCAAACAGCAATTGATCCTTGTACGACTTCTCCCCTTCCAGCTCTCCCCGCTCGCCTTCCAGTTTCGCTTTTTCCGACTCCACTTCTGTTTTTTTATCATTCAAATTATTCCGCTGCCCTTCCAGAGTGCTCTTTAACGTTTTTAAATGGTCCAGGGCGTCTTTCGTACTATTTTCCAGTTTTTCAATATATTTCAGTTGAGTAAAGTACTCGGAAAAATTATTGTTTCCAATCGTTACCTCGAGATAAGTCTTTTGATCATATTCATACATTTTCCTGATCATTCCAGAAAGATCATCCTTTTCGAGAAGAATTTCCTCTTCTTTATCAGCTATTTTGGTTTCTAAATCAGTTATCTCAAGTATTAATTTTTCAATTATATTTTCTTGCGCTTCTATATCCAAATTCTTTTTGTTGATCCGATCATCAATTAAAGATATTTCGCTTTCAATACCAAGCTTCTCTTTCTGCTTGGTGGCGATATTCTGCTTGTACTGTTCAATCTGCTTTTGCAAATCCTCTATTTTTTTCTCCCGATCATCGATCTGCTGATTGATATCATTCAGCAGCTGCTGATCTTGGTCGGTTGTACTATCGTCATCCTGAACCAAAAGGGCTCTTTGGGGCAAAACAAAAAGACTGGTAATTACTACCAATCCTGCTAAGTAAAGCAATTTTTTGGGATTTATTTTTATTTTGGCGATAAATGACATGTTTTTTCCCATTCAACTTCAGTAAGTATACCGCATTATCCCTTTTTTGGCAAATCATCGGCTAAACGCTCTAGCGCCTCGTTAATTCGCTTGAGCACTTTCTCTTTTCTTAATACCGCCGCCACTTCAAAGGGGCCAGGCGAAGATTCCCGTCCGGTTAAAGCCACTCGGAGCGGCCAGAGAATCGCACCGGTATTCAGTTTTTGGGTGGCGATCAGACCCTTCATTTTTTGTTCTATTTTTTCGGCGGTAAATTCTTTTTCCGGCAATTCCTGAAAAAAGGTTCCGGCCGTTTCCAAATTTCGCTTGATTTCGGCTTTAGCGGTTTTTTTCCAAATTAAAAGGTAAGGGTCGTAAAGTAATTCGTTTTGAAAAAAAAGGCTTACGGCGCCGGGCAGTTCATTAAGATTTTTTATCCTTTCCTTTTCCAAGGCAATCGCTTTTTTGATGTATTCTTCGTCTTTAAGGTTCAGTTCGTAATTTTTCAGAAAAGGCAGAGCCAAATTGTAAAATTCATCCAGGCTGATTTTTCTGATATATTGCCCGTTCATCCAATCCAATCTTTTTTGGGAAAAAACCGCTCCCCCTTTATGGATATTCTTAAGGTCAAATT
>PFMD01000073.1 GCA_002784945.1 Candidatus Kerfeldbacteria bacterium CG_4_10_14_0_8_um_filter_42_10 | reverse complement strand
GTCGAGCGGGCCATTGAAGCCGCTCAGACGGTTGCTACCCCGCCCAATTACGAAATTATCCACGTGATTCCCCGCAGTTTCACCGTTGATAGTCAAAGGGGAATTAAAGATCCCATTGGCATGACCGGGATCAGGTTAGAGGTTGATGCTCAAATAATTTTGGGTCTTTCTTCTCAAATAAAAAATCTAACTAAATGTATTTATCGCACCAGCGTTGATATTGATGACCTGGTTCTAGGAGTATTGGCGGCCTCGGAATGCATCTTAACTAAGCGGCAAAAAGAACTAGGAGTGGCAGTACTGAATATTGGTGCAGCGACCTCCAGCCTGCTGGTATTAGAAGAAGGAGACGTTATTCATACGGCGGTATTGCCGATCGGCTCTGGTCATATTACTAATGATATCGCCATTGGCCTTCGCACCTCGATTGATGTAGCCGAAAAAGTAAAACTGGAATACGGTTCTTCTTCGCCTAAGGATATTCACAAGCGCGAGGAAATAGATTTAAGCGAGGTGTCTTCTCAAGAAAGCGGAAGAGTTTCGCAAAAGCACGTTGCCGAAATAATCGAGGCCCGACTGGAAGAAATTTTCAATATGGTAGAGAAAGAACTTAAAAAAATCAATCGCAGCGGATTACTGCCGGCCGGGATAGTCCTGACCGGAGGAGGGGCAAAACTGCCCGGTATTGTCGAAACGGCTAAATCTATTTTCAGGCTTCCTTGTCATGTGGGTTATCCGCTAGAAGTGGTAACCGCCATTGATAAGATAAACGATCCGACTTTCACCACGGCGATCGGACTGGTGCTTTGGGGATCAGAACTAAGCCCGAAAATTTCGCGCATGTCATTGAAAGGATTTTCTTCAGTTAAAGATGTCACCGGAAAAATGAAAAAATGGTTCAAATCGCTGATGCCTTAATGAGCAAATTTTGTGTTCAGAAGCATATTCGATCCCTTGCCAAATAGTTTTTAAACCATTACAATTATTTCAAGAAGCAGAATAATAAATTTTAAAGCAATCCTATGGAAATTAAACCTGATATCGAAACTTTCGCCAAAATAAAAGTATTAGGAATAGGGGGGAGCGGCGGAGCGGCCATTAATCGAATGATTTCTTCAAAAATAAAGGGAATCGATTTTATTGCTATTAATACCGATGCTCAAGCGCTGCATCATTCCCAGGCGACTTCTAAAATTCATATCGGAAAAAACACCACGCGCGGTTTAGGAGCAGGCATGGATCCGGAACTGGGTCAAAAGGCGGCGGAGGAAAACCGGGAAGAATTAACCGAACTTTTAAAAGGTTCCGACATGATTTTTGTTACTTGCGGGCTGGGAGGGGGAACCGGAACGGGCGCTTCCCCGGTGATTGCCGATATCGCCAAAGAAATCGGTGCTTTGACCGTGGCCGTTGTCACCAAGCCTTTTGCCTTTGAAGGCGAACAAAGAAAATCCATCGCGGAAACTGGTTTGCGCGATCTCATTGACCGGGTAGATGCGATTATTACTATTCCCAACGATCGTATTCTGCAAATCATTGATAAAAAAACATCCTTGCTCGAAGCATTCGGAATAGTGGACGATGTCTTGCGGCAAGGGGTGCAGGGAATTTCCGATTTAATAACCGTTCCCGGTTTGATTAACGTTGATTTTGCCGACGTCAAAGCGATTATGGAAAATACCGGTTCCGCTTTAATGGGTATCGGAAGCGCTAGCGGCGAAAACAGGGCCATTGAAGCGGCTAAGGCCGCGATCGACAGCCCCTTACTGGAACTGAACATTGATGGCGCTAAAGGAATTCTATTTACCATAACCGGCGGTTCTGACCTGGGAATGCACGAAGTTAACGAAGCGGCTAAAATTATTACTGAGTCGGCTGATCCTAATGCTAAAGTGATATTCGGATCAGTAATTGACGAAGATTTAGAAGATGAAGTAAGAATCACGGTGATTGCTACCGGATTCGGCGACGGAATTAAGGCCAAGACAATTAAGCGAGAAACACTGCGGCCATCAGAAGATATTAATGTTTTTGGCAGAATAGAAGAGCCGATTGTCACCGCCCCTTCAGCGCCAGCAGCGAGCCGGGGTTCCGTGAAAGAAGAAAAAAAATCCGCCAGCAAAAAGGAAGAAGAGGATCTGGAGATTCCCGCCTTCATACGCAAAAAAATGATGTAATCGCGTTTTATTTAATTTTTGTAAGTATCAGCGTATCATTCTCTTGAACGTAATATTTCGGCGGACAAGCCCGCCTTCATTAGAAAAAAAATGATGTAATATTTTAGTTAACAAACAGGATACAGAAAGCGCGATTCGCGAATCGCGCTTTCTTTGTTATAAGAGTGGTAAATTGCTATACTTAGAAACATGAATCCCGTTAGAGAAAAACAAATGTGGTATGCATATATTATACAAAGCTTAAAAAATAAACGTTGGTATACCGGATGC
>PFMD01000070.1 GCA_002784945.1 Candidatus Kerfeldbacteria bacterium CG_4_10_14_0_8_um_filter_42_10 | reverse complement strand
CGCCAGTGGCGGATCCGCCTTACCGTAGGCGCGATTTCGAAATCGCGCTTTCAAATTCAAGGTGGCGGAGAAACACAAGGTATAATACCTCAAGGTTTGCCTCGTTCCCGCTTTCAGGATTGGGGTCCAGGGCTTACCCTGGGGGTTAATACCTTTTATTTAAGATTATGGGAATAAGGTTTGCTGTTTTTCTGCGACATTTAGAGTAACGTCTCAGTGATGATTATTACTGTAATCATCTATTTTTGTTATACTGGAATTAACAGATAGCTAATCTTTAATGATTGTTTATGGAAAATATGCCCCGAAAAAAAATTATTATGTCATTAGTGATATTTTTGACTGGCGCTGTTTTCACCATAATTGCTTTACAGATTGAAGGAGTAAAAAATTTTTTTGAAAATATTGAACTTTCCGGCTATCCCGCCGCTTTTTTAGCGGGTATCCTGTACGCTTTAGCCTTTACTTCCACTTTCGCTGCGGTAATTATTTCTAAGATGCCGGACCATTTTAACCCTTTTTTGTTAGCGGTTATTGCTGGTGCTGGATCGGCAATTTATGATTTAACCGTTTTTACCTTTGTTAAGAATCACACTAAACACGGTGTTTGGGAAACTTTGCGGAACCGGCTGAATAAAAAGCGAGGCCTTCCGAAGTGGCTCTCTTTGATTATTGGTCTTTTTATTCTCGGTTCTCCCTTGCCCGATGAATTAGCCGTTGGATTTTTAGGAATCATTGATCTTAGTTACAAAAAATTCATTTTGATTTCTTTTTTGGCTAATACTGTCGGTATTCTTTTGATTCTGTTGGCGAGTTAACTAAACAAATCTTCCCATGCGTGAAAGCGCGATTGGCGAATCGCGCTTTCTGGTAAGTGCCCTTGGCCTTTTTACAAAATCTTCAAAAAACTGCTATAATGAGCGCAATAATCATTAACAATAAGTTTATGCCAAATGAACCAGTCAAAGACACGGGCTGTTGCCCGCCGTTTAATCCCGAACCATGGCAGGATAAAGAAATCGCTTGGGAAAACAAGCTTTTTTTAAAAGACCATGTGGCCAGCTTTCTTCATATCCCTCTTAATATGGGCAAGAAAATGATCAAAAATATGCAGCTGATTGAAAAAGCAAACGCCAAGCCGGAACAAGGATTAATGCTTTCCGACGAAAAATCACTTTGGGGTTCGGATATTTATATTGATGTGACTAAAGATGTTGCTGGCGCCAAAATGACCACCATCTCCGGCACTTTTTTGACCAAGGTATTTGAAGGCCCATTCCAAAACGTCGGAAAATGGGCTGAAGAAATGAAAGATTATGTCAGCGCCAAAGGCAAAACCCTGAAAAAACTGTATTTTGCCTATACTACTTGTCCAAACTGCGCCAAGAAGTACGGCAAAAACTATGTGGTGCTGTTTGCTCAAGTATAAAAGTCAATCGGAATAATCATTAGCCAAAAATTATGCGCTTAAAAAAAATTGGAATCATTGCCGCGCTAACCATTATGTTTGCCGCTTTTTTATGGGCTTTTGACGGCGTAGTGCTCACCCCTTGGGTGGTTGACTTGGGGCTTTCCGATATTCCCACTTTTGTTTTTATGCTGCATGCCACGGCCTCCGTTTTTTTAGCCTATTTCCTATTTAGAAAATACCAGGAACTAAAAAATCTGAACAAACAGGATTGGCTGGCCTTTTTTTTGACCGGCTTGTTCGGCGGCGCCATTGGGACCATGGCGATAATCGCCGCTATCGTGAAAGTTTATTCCGAAGGCCTTAATATTTCCGTGGTTCTGTTGCTTCAAAAACTGCAGCCGATTTTCGCCATTTTACTGGCTATTCTGTGGTTAAAGGAACGTCCTAAAAAAACATTTTATTTGTGGGCGATAGTCGCTTTAATCGGCAGCTACTTTTTAACTTTCGGATTTGACCAGCCGGACTTTAACGCCTCGGGAATGTTTATCCCGGCGCTTTTATCTATTTTAGCCGCTTTCTCCTTCGGATCCTCCACTGTTTTTTCTAAAAAAGCGGTTACCAAGGTAAGCCACGGCATGGGAACAGCGCTGCGCTTTTTAATTACCACCGGCATTATGATTGTCATAATCGCCGTTATCAGTTTACTGAACAATTTTGATGTTCAGACCAGCTACGAAGGCATTAGCGGATTCCGGGCGCTTAATTGGAATTTGATCGGCGCTTTTGTGATAATCGCTTTAACTACCGGCGGCACCGCCATCTTTATTTATTACTGGGGATTAAAACGAGTAACCGCCGCCCAGTCCACCATTTATGAATTAATGTTTCCGGTTAGCGCCATTGTCTTGGAATATCTCATTCACGATAAAATTTTAGCGGCCGGACAATGGTTCGGGTCGATTATTGTTATCTTTTCCATTGTTGCGATTGTGCGGTTGAAATCGGAAATCCCCACACCTAACACACTTTAAGTAATTATTATTAGGTAATAAAGATCTCTTTATTTTAACTTCAATGATGATTGAATCATCATATTTAGGTGTGGGGAAAAAAATCAACCCCAATCAGCAAAAGCGATTGGGGTCGTTCCGAGTGCAAAGGAGTTTATCAATTTGGTAATACCCACCAAGGCGGTATTGACTACCTAAGTCTAAACTCGCTGATGGGTCCGCGCCGCGACCCGCCCACCATTAAAGGGGTTGGGCAAGGTAAACGCAAACTGCGGATTCATTTCCTGCGTCGAGATGGGGGCGGCGGATTCGATCATCTGGGAGAACTGTAGAGATTCCATTTTGTTCGCCCAGGTTACACCCAGGGAGTACTTCGATTCGGTCTGATTCTGGGATTCATTCTGATCCAGGATAACGCTCGCTGCGTAGGATGATGTCGCGCCAAGACGGGTAGTTGCGCTCATGTTCAGAGAGGAAACCGTCACATCCACGCAGGTAGCCGCGGTACCTCCCAGTTCCGCCAAGTTCACATCGCAATTCCGCATTTCGTCGCACACCAGGACGTTCACGTCCTGTCCCATCGCCTTCACCAATGCCAAACCGGTCACTTCCACGTTGCCCAGGACCATCGGAGAACCGTTCGTTGCCGACACATTCAGCGTAAAGAACAGAATCACCGACGCCATGAGCATGAACAAGGTGAGATTGAAGCGCTTCATTAGCACCTCCTCAGTTAAAGGATGGAATTTTCCCCGTCTAGAGACGGGGATACCAATTGATAGTAATTCCTAAAAGAGCAGGAATTAGCCAAGATTTTCATCTGGCCATTTTTAAAGTAACATAATAGTTTCATTATGGCAACCTGTGGATAAGTTAAATAATGTATAATTTATAATGTAAAAGGTATAATGACTAAAAATCCCAAATTACAAATCCCAAGTTCCAAATAAATTCTAAATCACAATATTTAAAATCCAAACTCTTATAATTTATGATTTGTAATTTGATATTTATTTGGGATTTAGAATTTGAGATTTGATGCTTTGGCAAAGATTATACATTATAAATTACTAATTATTAATTCCAACATTATGCCTTATTACGAAAAAGAAGAAAATTTGAATCCCAAAACGCTTGATATGGAGCGGGCTTCCAAATCTTTGCGAGAAGAGCTGGAAGCGATAGATTATTATCAAGAGAGGATTGAAAGCTCCAAAGATGAGGAGTTAAAGAAAATCTTAGCCCATAACCGCGATGAAGAAAAAGAGCATGCCGCCATGCTGATTGAATGGCTGCGGAAGAACGATCCTGTTTTCGACCAAAAGTTTAAAGAACACGATTAGGTTTAAACATTGTATCTACCCCTCCTATCCTTCCCTTATCGAGGGGAGGAATCCTTATATTTCCCCTCCTCTGCAGGAGGCCAGCCTCGCCTTACCTTGAATTTATAATGATAGGCTAGGCGGGGGTTAGGGGAGGTTAAGCTGATCACTCTTTTTGTGTTAGTGATTTGAAATCAAGATTTTTTATTGCCGCAGGTAAATGCTCTACGGTCAAGTAATGGGGTTTACAAAAAAGGAACTGTGTAGTAAAGTCCTAATCAAATAATCCTTGTTCTTTTGTTCTAAAGAAATTCGAAGGAGGAGTACCGATGGGAAAAGGACCGCATTTACCAAAGACCACGCCCAATGTTGCTCGAGCGAAAGCGCGAAAGCAGCGAATAAGGGCAGAACGAAAAGCAGCGTTGGAGCAAGAAGCAGCGGGACTGGGAATTACCGTTTTAGAATTGAAGCAGCGGAAGTTTCAGGAGACGGAGAAAACCATTGCTGCTCAGCGACAGCGGGAACGCGATTCGCTGCGGCAAGCCCAAGCGGAAAGAGAAAGGCATGGTTACTACTAACAATTCCTTTCCCCACTATAGTTTTTAAAAGACCCCCGTGGGTCTTTTTTCTTGCCGTAGTAGCGTTTATTTGCTAAGGTTATTTACTGCATCAGAAATTAAATTTCCAACAAAATAAACAAAAAGAGTTCGTTATACAACCAAACAGCCCTTAAAGAGGGGCGGGAGGTGAGTTACGTATGCAACCTGATGAATTCGCGCAATCAATTATGCGAGCGATGATTAAAGGTTACGGGCCGGAATTCAAATATAATTCCCCCGGAGAACTGCTCGCGGCAGCGGTGGCAACTCCTGAAGATATTGCCCGGCTGATGGAACCTTTTCCAGCCCGGGGGCGCTACCGCAAGTCAACAGATTTTCTGACACAGGTTACGTCCGGCTATGCCCTTGGCAGAAAAAGGTACCGGCTTTTCGCGCTTAGGCTGATATCCCTTGCCTGCCTGATGGAAAAATACCAGGGCGTTCACCGCGACAAGAAAATCATTCCGGGACTGACGCCGGATGATGAAAAGAAGCTTCTTGCGCTCGGAGACGACATCAACTGCGACATTCTGGCAGAGATATTGGAAAGTGTCGCGGAACACGATACCGCGGCCTATGCGGATGCTTTCAAGATATTGATTTACTGCTACCTGCCGCATCTGGCTCCCTATATCGAAGCGGTTCATTTCATGGACACCTCCGAAGACAACTGGGGAAACGTTATCGGATTGACACTGAGCGAACTCGTTTTTGGACACGTGGTTTCCGCCTATATCGGTTTTTGCGAATCCGTCTTGGATTACGTAGACCGATATAAAAACACCAGGATCTGGGAAATACCGGAAACGGAAGATGAAAATAGCATCTTTCTTTTGCCGGCATTCACCCATCAGCAATCTTCCACCAATTCCACCTGCACCAAAAAATTCGTCACGCCGGTAAAACAGGTAGTTCAGCTGCTTCTAGAGATGACGGACGGCAATGTTTTTAAGCCGTTCGCGGGAAAGTTCGGCGGCATTACTGGTAATTACGATTCGCACTTTGCGGCTTACCCCGACATCAATTGGTTCGCGCATGGCAAAGAATATGTCGAAAGCCTGGGGCTTTACTACGAATCCATAGTGAACCAATCTGTTTCCTTCACCCGCGAAGCGCAGCATTTCCGCACGCTCCGCACTATCAATGAACAGATTGTCAAGTTCAACCTGGATTTCCGCTTTCTAGTCAGTTGTCCCGGCCAGTTTTTCGTTAAAAAACTGCGGGTCGGACGCAAAGGCTCTTCATCTAATCCCGGCAAGACGAATCTTTGGATGTTCGAAGGGGCAGAAATGCTGCTTAGAAAAGCGAATGCTTTGCTGGAATTCAATGCCACCGCGCTTCAGGGTTATACTCAAGAAGGGCACATGGGGCGGTCGGTTCTCATGCGCGACATCGGCACAGATTTCTCGTCAATCTTTATAGCCTTAAGCCGGATGCAGACCGAACTGAAAGGCTGTGTTCCCAACGTAGAGAAAATCCGCCGGTTCATCGAAGAATACCCTTCGCTTTCCATGAGCGCCATGCAATACGTTCTCAAGCGCGAGCGTTTCCAGGGCGATGCCTACCGGGAAATGCAAAGCATGGTTATGAATCCGGATGGTTCGTACGCCACCAGAGCTGAATTCATGCCACGATTCGAAACTTTTCTCGCGGAATCTGGCTTTTCGCCGGAATTGTGCGCAGAACTTCGTTCATGCATGAATCCAACACAACTGGTACGACCAATCGAAAAACAAGCAACTGCCGAAATAATCACGCTGAGAAATGATATTTCTCGGTTACGTCAAATTCAGGGAAACACGCCATCCTTGAAATGGTACTTTGAGCGACAGCAGACCATCTAGTCGCTCCACTTTCTGAACATTAAAACTACCGGCTTCTTGAAAGAGATGCCGGTTTTTTCTTTTGACAGGCCTTGATAATTGGATTAATCTGGAATAGAAATCTCACAACGGAGGAAGACATGAAGCAAGAACCGGGAACCTGTAAAAGGCTGGGTATAAAATTCTGCTTTCCTTTTTTGGCTCTTGGTGCCGTAGCTGTCACAATCGGCGGATTCATCATCGGCGTCATCCCCGCGCTTTTGATAAGAAAAGGGCTGAAGTTATCTGACCGAGGAGTAAGCTGGCCGCCTGCTTAAGCGCCAGATCGTTCAATCTCGAACTTTATTCCCGCCTCGTTTCGTTAGCATACGGAGCCCGGCGGTTTTTTTATCCCCACACCTAAAGGCCTTATATGATGATTATTATCATCATAAAATAAATATACCTCTCTAACCTTCAATGGTAAGCGAATTATTCATATTTAGGTGTGGGGATAAAAAAGAGATGATTGTCAGTCATCTCTTAACAGAGGTTTCCGCTCTGCTTTGACGTTGATTACGCCCAACAGCATAAGCTTAGTTTCCAGTTTTATCGGATGCCTGCGATCGGTAACCCAGAGAGTGGTTTTTTTTCCGAATTTCATCTTGCCGTTGAAAATCAGATTGTCATCCGGATTCATTGCCACTTCCAACTTCCAGCATTCCCAGCGCCTATATTCAACTTCAATCGTATCTTTGCTGACGGTCAGTTTCGCTTTCTTCCAGGCGATTCCTCCCTCTTTTGAACTCCGGCCGATAATGGGAAGCTCCAAGCTTTTTCCGATGGGCCACTTTCTCAAGAAAACGGCACTGAAAATATCGTCAGGCGATCTTCCTTCCAAGCTAAGGGAGTTTACCAGGCTGTCTCCCAGGTAATAGGAAATACTGTCACCGACATAATCTACTTTCAGTAACCGGCAGGGGGAGTTCAAGGAAGGATAACGTATTTCTTCAATCCGCCCGCCTTCTCCGACTGCGACTATCTCAGCATTATCAACCGCACCGATCAATTTTGCCGAATCAGGGCAGATTACCTGGAATTCCAGAAGGAATCCTCCTTCTATTCTTGACTGGTATGAGAAATAGGCATTGCCAGCATAATTACTCCAAATCCCCAACGGCAAGCTCCAGGTTAATTCGTATTCCAACTTTTCCGTCGGAACCAAAGATTGTTGAGCGCTGGCCAAAGGGCAAACGCTCAGCATCAGAACGATGATTAAGCGTTGCATGGCCAACTCCTTTTTAAGGGTAGAAAGAACGGGTATTAGGTCATCTAACTAGATTTACGCCTGGTTGTCAATTTGATTAAAATTGACGGATGAGTATAATAAATAAGCTATGAAAAAAACCTTTTTTTGTATTATCATTCTCATTTTCTTATCGCATCCTTTAATTGGATCGGCGGGAAGCTCTCTTTGGCTTGTTACCAATGATCGCCTCGGCCTTAATGTCCACTGGGCATTGGGCGGATTTGATAAAGACAGTAAGTACAGTTATCGGCTGACCCAAAGCCGTACCAAATGGGTTCGGGAACACTTTTATACCGAGGTTTTTATGGTAGAAAATCCCGAAGCTTGGTACGAGCGGTACGACTATGTTTTAAACGAATACCATAAAAAGGGAATTAAGGTTTTAGGAATGCTGGCTTACGGCCCGGAAAACGGCGATTTTCAGCAGCCCGATTTGGATTCATGGGAGGATTACGTAAGAACGATTGTCTATCGCTACAAAAACAAAGTGGATGCTTGGGAAGTTTGGAATGAACCGGACTCGCCCACTTATTTGACTCCGAATAATCCCGAAACCTTTGGCCCTATTTTAGCAACGGCTTATCGGACTATTAAAAACATTGATCCGGACGCCTTAGTACTGAATGGAGGATTGGCCTCGCCTAATGTTGCTTTCGCCGAAAAACTGTTTCAGGATTACAATCAGTACTTTGACCGCCTGGCCGTACACGCCTATTACTGCCGAGAAGGAAACGACCGATTACTGGCTGATTTGAATTCCCTCCAAACGGTGGTGAATAATTACCGCCCCGGAGAAAAAATTTGGATTACCGAATTAGGCTGTTCTTCTTTTGATGAATCTTTCCAGGAATCCTATTTATCCGAAACCGCGCAAACAATTTTAGAGACCGGCTTTGTCGATAAAATATTTTTGTATAATATCCGCAATCGGGAAACGGGAGACGCTTACGAAGACCATTTTGGACTTTTGACATTGGATATGCGGCCCCGCCTTTCCTGGAACTGGTACCGCAAAATTCCTCGCGGTCCTTATGATCAGCCGAGAATCAGCGTAGAGCTGGAGCAAAAATACGCCCAAGACTTAAAAGCCGTTTTAGAAAAATATTTCGGTGAAGGGAAAATTCCCATTGCAGCGGAAAACTGGCCTACTTTAATTAACGCTTACGTCTATGGCGGGTATCCGGTAATCGCCCTTGTTCAATCGCTCCGTTTTGGAGGAAAAACAGTTCATCCTATCATCCATTATGATTATTGGCAGGAATCGACTGATTATCAAAATTACATCAATAAAGATTTAGTCAACGGCCGTTTTGTTTATGCTTACGGAAAAGCGCGCTTGCCTATTGATCAAGAACAGCAAAAAGCCTTAGAATTAAAACGACAGCTGCAGAATCAATACGGCTTAGAACATCTTAGAATTAATGACGCTAACTGGATAAGACTGTTGAATGCTTACGCTTATGGCGGGTATCCGGTGGCGGCAATCGCGCGGGCGGTAATTTACGGCGGCAAAACAGTCCATTTGGAAATTCCTTGGAAAGTTTGGCAGCAAAGCAATGATTACCAGGAATACATTTTAAAGCCGGTTCCGGCAGCTTAATCAATTCTTAATTTATGCAGGTATTTTTAGTCAGACCAAGAGGGTTTTGTGCGGGAGTGGCGCGCGCCATTAAAACCGTTGAATTGGCATTGGAAAAATTCGGACCGCCCCTCTATGTTCGGCACGCCATTGTTCATAACCAGCACGTTATTGATGGATTAAAGGAAAAAGGCGTGATCTTTGTAGAAAGTCTAGAAGACATTCCTCGGGGCAGCCGGGTTGTTTTCAGCGCGCACGGCGTTTCTCCGATAATACGCAAAGAAGCGGCCGCCCGCAGTTTGAAAGTAATCGACGCCACCTGTCCTTTGGTATCCAAAGTGCATTTAGAAGCAATCCGTTACGCCAAACAGGGATACTCTATTATTCTGGTGGGGCACAAGGGGCATGTGGAGTTAGAAGGAACATCCGGCGAAGCGCCCAGTCAAACAATAATCATAGAAAACAAAGATGAAGTGGCTGGTTTGAAAGTGATTGATCCGGCAAAAGTAATCGTGTTAACCCAGACTACGCTTAGCGTGGATGATACTAAAAGCGTCATCGGTGCTTTAAAAGAGAAATTTCCTCGATTGATTGAACCGCCCCAGGGTGATATTTGTTATGCTACCCAGAATCGCCAAGACGCCGTTAAATATTTGTCCGGGTTTTGTGATTTGGTATTGGTAGTGGGGGATCCTTCCAGTTCCAACTCCAATCAGCTGAAAGAAGCGGCCGCTCAAAAAGGAATCAAGGCTTATTTAATTAAAGACAACTCCGAGATTAATCCCGAATGGCTAAAGGACGCAACGGCGGTGGGAGTAACGGCCAGCGCTTCCGCTCCGGATCACCTAGTTGAGCAAGTTGTGGTTTTTCTTCAAAAACAAGGAGCTCAGAAAATACAAGAAATTCAAAAAAAGCAGGAAGATACTCAATTTCCGTTGCCTAAAGAGATTGATGTTGGGGAGTGAGTAATAATTGGTAATTAGTAAATAGTAATTTGTAACTAGTAATTAGCATTTATAATTAGCATCAAACTATCATCTCCCAATTACCAATTACTAGCTACCAGCTACTAATTATTAAATAAAAAACATGGCTTACGATTTAATCATCGTCGGCGGATCCGCTTCTGCCGTTGCCGCGGGAATTTACGCCGCCCGCCGTAAGTTGAATTTTATAATCATTACCAAAGAATTCGGCGGTGAAGTGGTTATGTCCGGTGAAATAGAGAACTATCCGGGATATCCCAAAACCAGCGGAATTGAATTGAGCGAAAAGTTTAAAGAGCATTTAGCCAGTCAACGAGTGGTTCCCGAAACAGGAGTGCTGGTGAAAAATATCAGCAAAAAGAAAAACCTTTTTATTTTGGAAACGGACAAAAAAGGAAAGCCCGCTACCTATGAAGCAAGAAGCGTGATTATTGCCACGGGAGTGCGGCCTCGGCAGTTGGGCGTACCGGGCGAAGAAGAATTCAGGGGCAAAGGAGTAAGCTATTGTACGGTTTGTGATGGCCCGCTGTTTAGAAATAAAATTGTGGCTACGGTCGGAGGGGGCAATTCCGCTTTAGAGTCGGCTTTAATGCTTTCTCCCATCGCTTCTAAAGTTTATCTTCTCGTTATTAATCCGGAGTTCAAAGGGGAAACTACTTTAATTGATAAAGTAAAGGCCGATCAAAATATTGAAATTATTTATAATGCGGAAACCGTTAAAATTTATGGAGAACGAGTGGTGACGGCATTGGAGTATAAAGTAAAAGATTCCCCGGAAACCAAAAAATTAGAGGTAGGAGGAATTTTTGTCCATGTCGGCAACATCCCCAACTCCCAAATGGTTGATTTAGTAGAAAAAAACAAATTTAATGAAATTATCGTGGACCGTTTAGGAAAGACTAATATAGACGGAATTTTTGCGGCAGGGGATGTAACCGATACTCCTTACAAACAAATTGCCATTGCTACGGGAATGGGCGTAACGGCGGCGCTTTCGTCCGTCAGTTACCTAAATAATTTAAAAGAATAACGTGACAAGTAGGCGAGGATCCATATCCTCGCCTACTTTTGTTTGACA
>PFMD01000047.1:1808-11431 GCA_002784945.1 Candidatus Kerfeldbacteria bacterium CG_4_10_14_0_8_um_filter_42_10 | reverse complement strand
AAGGACTTGGTTAATAGTTAACAGGTGTTACCCCTAACTATACCAAGTGTCACCTCTAGGTGTTAACTCTACAAACTCTTGCCAAATGTTACTCATCACCCGGATCTGTAGAATAATACTTTTCGAATGTAGCTCGGCATGAAGTACACTCCGCGTAGTAAGGATAAGGATCGATCTGGGGTTGAGCTAATGTTACTGGTTCTCTTTGTTGAGCATCTGCCTGACTTTTATATTCGGTGAGCCGAATCACCGTTACTCGCTGAAGAGCTCCACTCGCATGGCAATTAGGACACTCCTTTGGAATTGGTCGTACAAAGAAGAAATGATATTTCCGATCCAGCTCAAATCGGTACTGTGCATCCTCGCGCTTACGAAACTTAGACGGCATAAGTGATATAGGAATAAATCTCCAAACCACTATTAGCATCAGTATGACTATAATTGCGTATTCCATACCATACCTCACTTTCTTAACTATACCCCACTTCCTTATTTTTCTTTCGTTCTGTTTGTGGCTGGTAGAGGAATCGAACCCCGTTAAGTTAGTTTAAAGCGAGCTCTAAACTAACTCCGTATGGCACGCGCTTTGACGCTGCCTCCAAAGGGCTACTAACCCTTCCGGCACCGGCTCGGACCAGCCAAAGTTTTAAGGTACATTCCCTTTTTCAGCAGATATAGACATTAGCCGATACCCGCTGGAAAAGGGGGGCGAACAGCAAACCACAATGGAATGTTGCTCGCCGTTAAGGTGCTTCTAAGGAACTCTGCTGATTACATCTGAGGAGGCCATGGCGTATTGATACCCGCAATCGTATCATTCGTTACGGGATCCAAGAACATAATCATGATTGTTTTTGACTTGATCGGATGATCCTTAAGAAATATGCGAACTTCGGTATCGTCATCACATTTCTTTAAGGGGATCAGCTCTGCTCTTGGAAATAATTCCTTGGCTCTACGGATGGTCATATTACCTCCCTGAAAGTAGGTTTTAACTATTTACAGATTAATCCCTTCTTTATCAGGGAAGTGCGCCTTTCCAGGAAGGAAAAGGAAACTAGCGATCCGCTTAAGAGCAAATGCTCAATGCAGGAACGGGATGTCCCGGCAGTAAGTTCTTAGTTCGCACCAAGTGCTTATTGCCCTTGACACCCTTTTGCTAGCCCTCCTTTTCTTTCCCGGAAATATGTTTCAAGGTACATTCCCTTTTTCAGCAGATATAGACATTAGCCGATACCCGCTGGAAAAGGGGGGCGAGCAAGCAATCCATAAAGGAATGCCGCTCGCCGTAAGTCTTTTCGTAAAGAACGCTACTGATTACATCTGAGGAGGAACAAGTTTGTCCTCTTCGTCACAAACACCGGCCCCCTTAAAGCCCAGGAGAAAGATGATGCTCCGACAAAGTGACCAAGCGTAGACCACAGCCGGGGCCAACCACCAGAGATTCTCCAACCCGATTCCTACTCTATTGGGTTCGAACAACAATCCAGTGTCAAATGCCCGGTTAAACGCCCTGTAGATTAAGTAGCCGATCACTAAAACCATTTGTACTGAAACTGCCAGGTAAAACCAGGCCTCCAATTTGGACTTGGTGTAATGCACACTGTTGAGAACAATCAGCAGTATAAAATCATTAAGCAACAGCAGTCCCAGAGTGTCGTCGTCAGCAGCGTATTTGAAGTCAAACAACAAGTTCGTGGAAGCGATAATCAACGTCATCGCTACCATCAGGAACATACGGACGTTCCTATTAAAGGTTTCGTTTTTCTGGCTCATCTTAGAACCTCTTGAATTAAAATGTGGTTGGTTTACTTTTCAAAGAAGGATTTGGAGGTGATGGTGGTCAAAGCTAATTGTTAAAAACAATGCTTATTAGACCGAAGAATATTCCGTTCAGGGAATTTCCAGCCCGAAGGCCGGTAACTTCCTGGGAGACATTCTTTTCTCTCTCCTCCAAATCTTTCCTTGAAATAATTTATTAACCTGCAATCTATAAATTTTAGCACGTATTAATCAATCAATTGTCCGCCTTGGGCGGGCAAATCTTTCTCAAAAAGATTTTTCAATGAGCTTTTGCTAAGAAGGAATTGGAGGCGGATCGAGGTTTAGGCCCTAATTATTATATTGGGAAACTTGACCTCCTCTCCGCTAGACTTTATCGATCTTTGTCGAAAAGTTTAGCCCTCCTCCAAATCTTTCTTAGAAATTCTTTTGAAGGCGCGAATGTCCCGTCCGCCCTACCTTAAAAAGTTAATTATAAAGTGGCGGAGAATTCGCGCTTTCTGTTTTCAACGTACTTTTTAGCACCTAAAACGGGCTCTCAATTTATTTTTTGGAGAGAGCCCGTTTAGGCATAATGATTCCTAATTCTAATAACACTTTGATACTCTCTCCTCGTTAGACCCCGAACTTGTTACGGGGACTTTTTAATTTCAAAGGTTTTTGATTTTTAACATTGTAGTATATACCTGCTAGAAAATCTTGTCAATACTAAATACCTTCTAAAATGGAAAAATTGGCTAAAATTAGCGTAAATCAATGAAGGCGCGATTCGCGAATCGCGCCTTCCTGACATAAAGAAAGCAAAAGAAATGTTATTTTTCCAGCACAAAACCTAAATAATGATCGGCGCTTAACACCGCGGTAAATTCCGCTTTTCCTTGACCCATTTGAATAGATTCATCCTGAGGATATTGCCAAAGCACCCGATAATCGGAAGGATAAGTGATTTTCGAGGTAAAGACCGACCCTTTAGTGCCAGCCTGTTTTTGGACAAAAAGACTATAAGTAGCTGATTTTTCAAACCATCCGGCCGGCTGGATTTTAAAGGGCAGCCGATAAGTAACGGAAACCTGCGAGCTTTTGCCCGGCTCGGTGACCACCCAGTTGCCGAAGGTCGTTTTGCCGAATTCATCGCTGATTCGGGTATCGGTGTTTTCTTCAATGATTACGTTCTGCTCGATTCTTTTAAGATCTTCATCTTCAACATATCCTTCGTTGGGATAAATAAGCAACTTCGGATCAATTCGGTCAAACCCCTCCGCCGTAATCAGCTCGCTTCCTCCGGGAACATAGATGCGCATAAAATCGGTGTTGTTGACTCCGGAAAAAGGATCTCCCGCGATCCCCTTATGGGTTCTGGTAACCGTCACGGTCGCGGTGGCCGTTCCGCCTTCGGAAATGGCGATTTGATGATAGATCTTTTCTTCCATCACTAAATCGGTTTTCCCGCCGCTAATATTGGTGTTGATGACGCTTAAATAATCGTTGGGGACCGCCTTTATCTCGCCTCCCCATCCTTGATTGACAATAACCTGCTCCAGCTCCGCATCGGTAAAATAGAAAAGCATCAGTTTTTCTTTCAGCAGATTATTCAGAATAGCCAAGGCCTGCAGTTGTTTCAGCTGTTCCAGGTTAAGAATTTTATTGAATACCAAGGGAGTCAATTCCGAAATAATTTTTTTGGATTCCTTCGTTTCATCGTACTTTTTTTCCGCTTCTTTTTGCAAAACATCGCGGAAGTTATCTTTGGTAATCACCTCGCCGTACTGCGCGGTTAGATCAATCGGGCCCGATAGTTCCAAAAGAGACTCAATTACATCGGGAGTTATGGCCATTACGCCATCTACCGAAGGGCCGCCGCTTTCATTAAAAAACCAAATTAATTTCTGCGCGCTTGAGGGAAAATCAGGAAACCAATTGGCGTCTTGAAAATACCAATGAGGATTAACCAGATGCAATGGTTTGGGCGATTCTACTCTTTCTCGGAGCCAGCCATTCAAATCATAAGATCCTCCGCCGGGTATCTCCAGCTCCTTCATAACTCCCTCTTCTAAGGTTACCAAGGCAAAACTCCCGATAAATCCCCCTGTTGGTCTTAACTCGGCATTGTTCTGAAAAACTATTAAGTATCGCTTTCCGCTCCCGTGCCCCAGAATCTGCAAAAGCAGGTCGGAAAGATCCAAGGATACTTTTAAAGTTTTATTGACCGCAGGAAGGTTATTTTTGATAATCGTAAATTTTTCTTGATACTGCTCGGGCAGCGCCCGGGGCGACACTTTTTCCAGATAATGTTCCGCTCTTTCTAATTCCGAGATAGCCGGCCTTAAATTAGTATTGGCTAAAAGGAGCGCCGTGGCAAAATTGAATTTAATATTAATGCTTTCTTCATTGGTAGTCTCAGAATAACTGACTAAGGGCGCAAAGGCCTTGGCCACATACTGCCCCGCCGTAGAAATCGCTTCTCCGGCTTTTAAAAGATTTTCGGCGGAGGTTACCTCTCCTCCTTTAACTGGAACGAGCTTAAGAACACCCGAAACGGTTTGCAGCATTTCTTGCGCTTGCGTGAAGTATCCGATGGCAGAATCAAATTCACTGGATGCCGAGCTAAAATCCAAATTGGCAAAGTCCTGCCCCGCCTGATTAAGATGGCTATAAGCCTCCCAAGAAACTCCCAGCACTTTTCCTTTCAACTCATCTACCTTATGGTAAGAAGCCATGGCATAAATGGGCAGAATAACTACCGCGGCCGCGATCAAAAATCCCGCTAAAGCCTTAAGATTCACCGCCGGGAAATTATTAAAAGGATTGGCGAATACTCTTTTGCGCAAAGCAACGGGTGGATTGATTTTTTTCTCGGTCACTAAAAACGAAGTGGGCGCCGGTTCTTTCTTTTGCCGCTCCTTATTTTTTCTGAGCCGGCTGAACAATCCCCTGTTTTCGGCGACAGCTTCTTGCTTTTCTTTGTCCTTTTCTTTCGCCGCCACTATCTTTTTTAAATCCAAAACATTGTCCGGCGGAACGGTAAAATCGGACTTCGGTCTAAATTTAAGGTGGTGTTTCCTTCCGGAAATAATGCGTTTAGCCATAGCTTAGGTTATTTTTTGAAGATAAATGGAATGAGTTCGCTCCACCATTTTTTTCCAGCTGAATTTTTCCACATGTTCTATTCCTTTGGTTTTCAGCTTATCCTTGAGCCTTTCGTCAATTATCAATCTTTTGATTACTCTTACTATATCATCAATCTCGGTAGGATTAAAGTATTCCGCCGCGTCTTGCAGGATTTCTGGCAAACAAGGCGCATTTGAAGAAGCAACGGGCAAACCGTAACTCATTGCTTCCAGCGGCGGCAATCCGAATCCTTCAATGGAAGAAGGAAAAACGTACAACGAGGCATTTTTGTAAAAAAGGGGTAATTCTTGATCCGCCACGAATCCGGTGAAAATGACATCATCCTTTAATTCTAATTCTTCGGCCTTGGCCTTAAGACGCTTGGAAAAATAATCCTCCTTGCCAACCAGAACCAATTGAATATTTAATTGTTCATTTCTTACCAGCTTGCGAAAGGCAGCCAGCATTCTTTCTAAATTTTTGTGAGGATAAGTGTTGCCAACGTAAAGCAAAAAGGGCTTGGTGATTTGGAATTTTCGAGCCAGTTCCTTAAATGAATCGTTCAATATTTTGGGAGGATCGCAAGCTTCATAAGTCACGGCTACTTTTTCATCAGGAAGCCCGAAGTGCTTAATAATCTCCTGTTTCGAAAATTTGGAAACGGTGATTACTTTTTTAGACCGTTTGGCCGCAAACCAGATCACTAGCCGATAACCAAGTTGCTTAGCTTTATAAAGCAACGGCCCTAAAGTCGTGGCTTTTCTGGTAGGAAAATGGGTAATGATCAGATCGTGAATGGTAACGATAAATCTGCCAAAATAAAATATTGGGACGTTAAAATGAGGGAAATGCATCAAATCTACTTTCGCCCGGCTGATTTTAAGCGGCATAAAAATCTGCTCGGCCAGAGAATACCAGCGGTAATCAGCCAATACTTTGATGAAATTGGGGTTCTTGGGCTTAAAACTATCCCAGTTATCTTTTTTCAAAAAAATGAGATAGGTGTTTTCTTGATCAATCTCCTGAAGATGGTCCACTAATTTCTGAGTATATCTTCCTGGACCAGTACGGGTTGGCCCGTAGAATCGAGCATCGATTCCTATGCGCATAGTTTAGGTGTTAGGTAATTAGCTTATTAGAAGGCGAAGATCCTTATCTTCGCTTTCAGCTTATTAGATTTTAGGAGGCGAATTTGGCGAAATTCGTTTTCATGGTTGTGGGCGAAACGTTCGCCTCGATTCGATCGAGTCGAAGCGGGCCGGCGTTTCGCTTTCAGGAAACTAGATTTTTGAAAAGCTTCAAGGTTTCTCGAGCCGTTCTTTCCCAAGGGAATTTTTGAATCTGTTTTAATCCCTTTTCTATTAATCTCTGAGAAAGTTCCGAGCTGAAAACAACTTGATTAATCGCTTCGGTCAATTCTTCAATATTATGGGGATCAATTAATATTGCCGCTTCTTCGCAAACCTCGGAAAGCGCCGAAGAATAGCTGGCGATTACCGGCGTCGAGGCGGCCATCGCCTCTAAAGGCGGAAATCCGAATCCTTCATAAAAGGAAGGGTAGATGAAGAGACTGGCTAAATTGTAGAAATAGGGTTTCTCTTCATTAGCAACATACCCGACTAAATGAATCTGGTTTTTGAATTGAGAACGATTAATTAAAGCCTGGGAGATTTTTGGCTTTTTACGGTGCCCGCCGGCAATAACTAAATGATAATCGCTGCCAGAGCGTTTTTTGAACAATTCAAAAGCAAGGATCAAACTATCAATATTTTTTCTCGGTTCAATTGCCGAGAGGCTTAGAATAAATCTTTCGGGTAAATGATATTTTTCCTTCACCTTGTCTCGGACGGCCGAATCAAGATTTTGATAACCAGCGGCATTGATTCCCGAATAGATGGCGCTAACCTTTTCCGGCGGCACCGCCAAGAGATTAATAATATCTTTTCTGGTACTTTCCGAAACGGCGATTATTTGATCAAAATTAGGAATAATCTTTTTGGGATTAATTGCCTTATGCCACCACCTGCCTTTAACAGAATAAAACTTAGGGTACAGTAAAAAGGAAAGATCGTGCAGGGTAATCACCTTCTTAGGGTTATCGGAAAAAGCCAAGAATATTAAGTTCGGCTCAAAAAAAAGATCAACTCCCCCGATCAATTTGTCTATTTTGGGAAAATGGAGATAGTTCAGCGATGAATTTAAAATCTTGTTGGGAAAATGGAACGACTGAATGGAAAAATTAGAGTTAGGAAATTTTTTTTTAAAAAAAGAATCAACGTCTTTATGAAAGACGTTATAAAAAAGGAGATACTCGTTTTCAGAATCAATTTTTGCCAGATTTACCAGCAATTGTTCGGTATAAGCGGCAACCCCGCCGGATTCCTGATCAAGCAACGATCTAATATCGACTCCGATGCGCATAATTTTAGGAAATATTTTCTGAATGATTGCTAGTTACGGATTGAGCGGGGGTCCTAAAATAACGGTAAAGATAAAGCAGGATAATGCTCATTACCAATCCGACCAAAAAGCCGATGGCGGTAATTATAATTAAGTTAGGCTGATTTTTTACGATTACCGGCTTTTCTCCGTCTATTTCAAATACCGCTTTGTTATCGGCCGTCTGATTAAGGGTAACGGCTTTTTCCTCGACTACGGTAGTGATGGTTTGTGATATTTTTTGAGCCGTTGGTTCGCTTCTTTCAGTAAAACGCACCACAATATTTTGGGCCGAGTACTTTTTTGCCTTAAAACGATTAACAAAGCGTTCCAGCGTGGTGATATTAGGATCAATTTCGGCCTGCTCGTAAATATCCAGCAGCACTGAAGGCGTCAAAAACCAGCTGATTACCGTTTGGGAAAAAAGATCCGAAGCTTGGATTCCAAAATAGCTATCATCGTAGTAAACGGTTTCTACTTTATTAATTCGTTTTACCGCGAACGAAATTGACGAAGAATAAGTTATCGGCTGAAAATAAGCAAATAAGAAAGCGGCTAAAGTAACCAGTAAGGTAAAGATTATAATGAATTTTTTTCCTTTTTTGATGATGAAAAGGTGTTCTTTTAATTCCATAATATTTGTTATTAATTTATCTAACTAAAGGTTATTTTGGAATTCCCGCCAGCTGCTATCAATATACTCTTTTATCTTATTCTTAAATATAGTTGTGTCAAATTGCCGAGCGTAGCTTTTTATTTCTTCAGAATTAAAGTTTTCGGGACGGAAATGAATTATCGTATCGGCCAGAGCCTCCCAATTCTGATCATTAAAGAATACCCCCGTCTTATTGGGAATTACTATTTCTTCAGCCCCGCCCTTTTTATAAGCGATCACCGGCCGGCCAAAAACCATCGCTTCAATCATGACGATACCGAAATCCTCTACTTGAGGATTGATAAAGGCAATCGCTTCGCTGAACAGTTTTGCTTTTTCCTCTTCGGATATTCGCCCTAAGAATTCTATATTGGGTCGTGCCATCTTTTTCAGTTTGTTATAAGCGGGGCCAACTCCGAAGATTTTTAGGGGGATTCCCAAACGATTAAAAGCCATCACTCCTAAATCGAATCTTTTGTATGATACCAAACGGCCACCCATTAGGTAGTAGTTGCCCACCTTAGGATTGATTTGGAATCTTTTTGTTTCCACCGGAGGATAGATTAAATCGCTTTCCCGCTGGTAATATTTTTTTATTCGCTGCCGTACTATTTTGGAGTTGGCGATAAATTTGTCTACGCGGTCTGCCGCCAGACGATCCCATATTCTTACTCGGCTCAGAATTAGGGGTACCGCTTTGCGAATTAGCGGCCCGTAAGCCAGCTCTTCAACATAGCTGTGGGTATCGCTCCATAAAAAGCGGGTGGGCGTATGGCAATAGCAGACGTGCAGAGCATCCGGCCGGGTGATTACCCCTTTAGCGAAGGAAGAAGTGCTGGAAAGCACCACATCGTAATCCATTAAGTCGTAGTGCTCTACCGCCGAAGGCATTAATGGCAGAAACCACTGATACTTTTTAACTCCCCAAGGGAGCTTTTGAATAAAAGAAGTGCGAATATCCTTTCTTAAAAAAGCTTCATTGGCCTGCTTTTGGTTATAAACCAAAACATAAATTGGCGCTTCTGGATAAATTTCTTGGAAGGCTTTCAATACTTTTTCTGCTCCGCCGTCTTGAGCAAGATGATCATGCACTAAGGCAACTTTCATAGCATCGGATTTTTATTGATTAATGCGCCGCTTTTCGAGAAATTACCGCAAAAGGAGTCCGGAAGATTAATTGCAAATCAAGCAACAAAGACCAGTTCTCGATGTAGAAAACGTCGAGTCTGGATTCCTCTTCAAAGCTCAGATCCGATCTTCCGGAAACCTGGGCCATTCCGGTTATTCCGGGCTTAATGGCTAAAAGCTTCTTGTGACCTTTTTGGTATTGGCTGACTTCTTCCGGCTCGTGCGGTCGGGGGCCCACCACGCTCATATCCCCTTTGATGGCATTGAAGAATTGGGGAATTTCATCAATACTTGTTTTGCGAATGAATTTTCCAAAACGGGTTACTCGTGGATCATTTTTCATTTTAAAAAGCGGGCCATCAGAACGTTCATTATAGGCAATCAAATCTTTTTTCATGGCGTGCGCCCCTTTAATCATGGAACGAAACTTGAAAAACGTGAACTTTCTACCTTTCTGGCCGACTCTCTCCAATTTAACAAACACTGGACCGGCCGAATCAAGCTTGATAAT
>PFMD01000047.1:0-1802 GCA_002784945.1 Candidatus Kerfeldbacteria bacterium CG_4_10_14_0_8_um_filter_42_10 | reverse complement strand
GACAATAATGATAAACGGTATCAAAACTATTAAGATCAGTGTAGAAAAAATAATATCAAACGCTCTTTTAAAAATCTTGCCCCAGCCGTCTAACGGGGTCTTTTTTATTTCGATGATGGGAATTCCGGCCAGTGGGGCTATTTCAATATTAGTAGCGGAAGTTTCGAATAAATTGGCGGCGTATTTAAAAGTAATGTGATGCTCGTTGCAAATATCGATTATTTTAAGAACTAGCTCTTTTTGAATATTGGAATCTGTTTGGATTACTTCGTCAATATCGGATTCCAGTAAAATTCTTTTTAATTCCTGAATTGAATTTTCATTAACCTCTTTAAGCTGGTCAATAATCTTGTATCCTAAACCTCGATTAGCCTCAAGCTCATTTACTATTCTTTCCGTCGTAGCATCATTACCGATTACAAGCACTTTGTGGGTACCGATTCCTCTTTTCAAAAAATGCCTTTGGATCGAACGAATAATGAAACGCTCGGTGCTGATGAAAGCAACGCTTAAGAGCCATCCAGAAATAATAATGAAACGGGAGGAAAATAATTCTCGCTGAAAAAAAATGAAAACAATAATAATTAAAACGGCGGTAGAACATGCCAGGAATATCTTGGAAAATTCCTCAACCATTCTCCGAGTAGTCTTGATATTATATAATCCGCTTAAGGCAAAAACAAAAATCCAAATGGAACTGGCCATCAAAAGAATAGGAAAAAAATTCCGAAACGACAATTCATAAACTACCGGGCGAAGATCAGTCAGAAAAGTTCCAAAGCGCAAGCTATATGCTGCTAATCCCGCCAGAAAAACCACCACGTAATCCAGCGGCACTAGAACGGCGCTAAAAGTTAGTTCTGATTTATTCATACAAACATATTATACCAAATAGAGGTTTAAAAACCTCTATTTTGAGAACGTTGAATAATTCAACAATCTCATTTCTTTGTGCTCTGAGCTTAGTCTATAAGCCGAATTCTGTCCCCCCACACCATTTGCCGTAATTTATATTACATACTTAATCTCACCTATTTCAGTATAGCAACTAGATTGATACTTTTTTCAATATTTCGACAAATGGTGTGGGGATGATGATTATCTATCTTGTTCCGACGCACTTAATAGTGGCCGGACTCTAGCAATCAACCCAGCGTTGCGTTTACTAAGTAAACGCCCGCTCTATTTGATCTTGCACCGGATAGGGTTTTTCATTCCTTCTTGTTGCCAAGAAAGAAAGAGGATTCTTAGGCCCTCACTTTTCACCCTTACCCGCCTACGCTCGCCTTTTGCGAGCTTCGGTGGGCAAGCCCTTCTTTAATTTAATAAGAGGGCCTGCCCTCCGAAGTTCACCGAAGGTGAACGCAGGAGGGCGGTATAGTCTCTGTGACACTTTCCCTAGATTTCAAGATATTTAAAAACCTATAGGTTCTTTTAAAGATCTTTCCACCCGGCCCGTGTTACGGGCTATCCTCTTTTACCTTTACTAAAGCCTTTTTGGCAGGCGTGCCTGCCGAAGCTTCAGCGAAGGCAGGTGTTCGGACTTTCCTCTCCCACACCTTTCATCACTCTAATGGCATTACCTTTATAAACTCAACTCAAACAAGGATATTGAGCCTAGATTAATTGAAAATCTAAAGAGATGAAAGGTGTGGGAGCAATCATCCGACTAAACTCAAAGCAAATATATAGTACTATAAATCCGTTAATTGTCAAGAATTAGGAACAGGGTATTCCCACCCAAATGGTACAAAGAGATATAATGCAGCTGTCTAACCATTCATCTTTGTACTATCATGTAT
>PFMD01000012.1:11303-11749 GCA_002784945.1 Candidatus Kerfeldbacteria bacterium CG_4_10_14_0_8_um_filter_42_10 | reverse complement strand
TTGGGTTTGGGGCTTTGGTTGCTACTATGATAGCTACAAGCGGCGACGAAGCATTTATTATGCTATCATTATTCCCCCAAAAAGCGATACTACTTTTTGCAATAATTGGTATTGTAGGCTTTTTTTCTGGAATTGTTACCGATTATTTCACAAAAAAATTTAATATAAACTTCCAATTACACGAGCATAATTTTGAAGTTCACGAAGATGAAGCTTCCCCTTGTTTTTCAATTACTGAAATTAAACTGCATTTGCAAAATATTAGTTTTCCACGTGCATTATTAGTTGGGTTATTACTAATTTTAGGCGGCATTCAATTGCATAATGTTATTGAAAGCAGTGATTGGGATTGGATAAATATTACTCTTTTAACTTCTAATTTATTTGCTTTGTTTGTAGTAATAACAGTTCCAAATCACTTTTTGGAAAAACACCTTTGGGAACAT
>PFMD01000012.1:1161-11293 GCA_002784945.1 Candidatus Kerfeldbacteria bacterium CG_4_10_14_0_8_um_filter_42_10 | reverse complement strand
AACATCTTCTAAATCGGCGGAAATCACCTCTAGATCGATCATAAAAACTTTGTTTTCTTCCGCCCACTTATAAAGTTTAGGAAGCGCCTCGTTACCTTTGCTTACTTTCAGATGGTAATAGTTTTCGGAATTGCTTTTCACTTCCAGAATGCCTTCTACTTTCTTTAAAACCTCTAAATCAAACCGTTCAGTCGCTCGGAAATGGATGCGCGAGGAAGAACGCAGCTGGTGAATAAGATTTTTGGGCGTATCCAGGGCGATAATTTCCCCTTCATCCATAATTCCGATGCGGTCACATAAGTACTGCGCTTCTTCCATGTAATGAGTGGTCAGCACCACCGTTTTGCCCTCTTGATTGATTTTTTTGATGAACTCCCACATTAACCGGCGCGCCTGAGGGTCAAGGCCGGTGGTCGGTTCATCTAGAAAAACTATTTCCGGATCATTGACCAGCGCGGCGCAGATGGAAAAACGCTGCTGCTGCCCGCCGGAGAGCTGTTTAATCAGCGCTTTCTTTTTTTCCCGCAGATTAACAATATCCAGGAGCTGGTCAGCCGGAAGGGCCTTTTGATAGAAGCTGCCGAAAAGCTCCAGAATTTCGCCTAAGCGCAAATATTCGTAGTAGGCGGATGATTGGAGCTGGATGCCAATTAAGTTTTTGACCTTTTCCAGCTCTTTTTGGGTGCTGATTCCTTTAATGGCAGTTTCGCCGCTGGTCGGTTTTTGCAAGCCCTCAATAATCTCGAGCGTAGTGGTTTTGCCCGCCCCATTCGGCCCCAACAGACCGAAAACTTCGCCTTGCTCCACGGAAAAAGAGATATCATTAACAGCAACCAGATCGCTTTTTCGATCCGGCTGTTTGAACTTTTTCACCAGATTTTTAACTTCAATAACGCTCATTGATAAGATATGTTAATGGAAACTATTATAACAGATGCGATAAAACGGTCAAGGGAAGATAAGATGAATTGTTGTATTGTTATATTGCTATATTATTTTGATAACTCTTGCAAAATTCAACAATATAACAATTCAACAATATATTGATATAGCAATAATACAAAATGAAAAAGGGCCGTAGGGGTAAGGGCAATTCATTAATTACAGGGCAATTCATTAATTACCCCTACTTGAATTATAAAACAATGATTGGTAAGGTATACTTATGAATTTGAATAATTTGGAAAAAACATTAAATCCCTATCCCTCTTTTCGCTTGAAACAGGCTAAGGAAGCGGTTTATGTTAATTTGATTGATAACTGGAATAAGGCCAGCAATCTGCCCAAAGAACTGCGCGGCGCTTTGAACCAAGAATGCCCTTTGGATATTAAAGCGGAAATTATTGAATCTAAAGATAAACAGACCGCCAAGGCCTTGGTTTATTTTGTTGACGGCTTTGCCGTAGAAACGGTGCTGATGCGGCACAAGGACGGCCGGAATACCGTGTGCGTATCTTCTCAAATCGGCTGTCCTTTGGCGTGCGCGTTTTGCGCCACCGGCGAGCAAAAATTAACCAGAAATTTAAGCGCCGCGGAAATTACCGAGCAGGTGATTTTATGGGCCAGGAAACTGAAACAAAAGAATAACCGCGTTGACGGTGTGGTTTTCATGGGCATGGGCGAACCGTTTTTAAATTATGACGAGGTTTTGAAAGCAATCAGGGTTTTAAATTCCCAGGAAGGCTTGAATATCGGAGCCAGGCATATTTCCATATCCACCTCCGGCCTGACGGAAGGCATTGCTAAGCTGGCCAAGGAATCGCTGCAAGTAAACCTGGCCATTTCGCTGCATGCTCCTAATAATCAGTTGCGCGCCATATTGATGCCGATCAACCGCAAGTATAACGTGGAAAAAGTTTTGGCCGCGGTAAAAAATTACATCGCTGAAACCCGGCGCCGGGTGATGGTGGAATATTTAATGCTGGGCGGCCTAAATGATTCAGAAAAAGAAGCGCAGGAACTGGCCAGCGTATTAAAGCAAGGCTTGGAAAAATTATTTTTCGTAAATTTGATTAGCTACAATTCCACCGGAAAGTTCAAACCCTCTACCCAAGCAACGATTGACCGATTCAAGCTGATTTTGGAAAAGGAAAAAATAAGCGTGGTGCAACGGTTCCGCTTTGGCCGCGATATTGAAGGAGCGTGCGGACAGTTGAAGGGAAGGAAGATGGCTTGACGGAATTTCTAATTATTCTAATTCCTAATTTCTAATGAATGCCTAATTCTTCTTGTTTATTGAGTTAATAATGGCATTAAAGATTAGATTCAGTTCTTTAGCCTCATTCCACAGAGTCCCTATTTCATTACTTAATTGAGGCATGGCCACCGCCATCATTCTCAACCAGTGTTTAGTTTCCCTGGCTTCTTTTTTGCAGATGCCTATTTTGTGCTTGAAATCGTTTCTGGACTCAGCATCATCGGCTTCGCAGTAATTTGCTCCGATACTGGTACCCGATTTAACCAACTGGGAAATAAGAGGCATGGTTACCGGATTAACCGGGATCTCTTTGGTAAATTTAATAATTCGCTCTCCTAATTTTGCCGTTCTCTCCTCTAAATCGTACTTGGTCATTCTTCCATTGGTCATTGGGATTTAATTAGTAATTAGATATTAGAAATTAGTAATTGAAAAAGGCGCCTTTTTGAGGACGCCTATTATTTTTATCTTATCACTATCTTTTTAGGATGTAAATAGTCTTTAAGTACCGCTCAAATGAAAAAGGCGCAACCCAATATTGAGTGCGCCCGTAATTGTAAAATCACCCTCCTAATAACATCTTCAGGCAGAGAACCTGTTTTGAATGACCTCTTTCAGGGTCGGCGTTCCGATTTCCATCAAATCGTAACTTACCCGAACCGCGGCAATCGGAAGTTCAATCACGCGGGCAAGGTCAATCGGAGTGCCGATCACCACCGAATCAATCGCGCCCGCTTCATGGGCGGCAATGATAGTGGCGCGAAGATCCGCAACCTGTTCGGGGCTGTATCCCATTGCCGGCAGAATCGTGCCAATGTTCGGATAGAGCTGGAAAGTATCCGCCAGACTGCCCCGAAGGAACGGCCTGGGATCAACAATTTTGCTGGCACCGAACTTATTGGCGGCTACCGTGCCGGCACCGAACAGCATTTCGCCGTGCGTGAGGGTAGGGCCATCCTCAACCACCAGCACGCGCTTCCCGGCAATTTTACCCGGATCATCAACCTTGACCGGCGAGGCGGCAACAATGATTACGGCTTTCGGGTTCTGCTGGCGGATGGTCTCCCGAAGCTGAGCAATCACCCCAGGGGTAGTAGAATCAGCCTTGTTGATCACCACGACATCAGCCGTTATCAGATTGACCTGACCGGGATAATAACTCACTTCGTGCCCAAGCCGAAGCGGATCAACCACCGTAATCAGCAGGTCCGGAACATAGAACGAGGTATCGTTGTTCCCGCCGTCCCAAACGATTATATCCGCCTCCTCTTCCGCTTGTCTCAGAATCGCGCCGTAATCCACCCCGGCATAAATCACCCGATTCTCCGCGATGTGCGGCTCGTACTCTTCCATCTCCTCAATGGTGCAGTGGTGCCTGTTCAAATCATACAGCGTAGCAAAACGCTGAACCGCCTGTTCTGCCAGATCGCCGTAAGGCATGGGGTGGCGAATCGGAACCGCTGTTCTCCCCATTGCTTTCAGAATCTGGCAGACTTTCCGGGTGACCTGGCTTTTGCCGCAGCCGGTGCGAGTGGCGCAGATCGCCACCACGGGCTTGTTCGACTTAATCATGGTTTGGATGGCGCCCAGCATGCTGAATTTGGCGCCGCAACTGTTGACCAGGGCGGCTTTCTGCATCACTTTCTGATACGGCACATCGGAATACGAGAAAACCACTTCAGCTACGCGGTGTTCATGAATCAGGGCGGCTAAATCATCCTCCGAAAAAATGCGGATTCCCTTGGGGTATAACTCTCCCGCCAAAACGGCAGGATACACCTTTCCGTCAATGCCCGGAATCTGAGCGGCGGTAAAAGCCACCACTTCGACGTCCGGATTTCCCCGATAGACCAGATTGAAGTTGTGGAAGTCGCGGCCAGCGGCTCCCATGATGAGTACTCGATGTTTTCTGTCCATGAGCTCTTCTCCTTTAACTTTATGATTGCGGCTCTCTCTATTTGTGTTTCAGTTTCTTATCAACGAACTAACGAACAATTGTGTTACTTTATCAATTTTTCTTAATTAGTGTCAAGCTGGATTCAACTCTCTACGGCACCTCCCCTAACCCCTCCTTAGTAAGGAGGGGAAATATAAGGATTCCTCCCCTTGATAAGGGGAGGATAGGAGAGGTAGAAACCTTTCAAAAATATTAGCTGATCTAATTTTGCGCTAGGGGTTTGAACCCGGGTTTTAACTTCTTGTTCTTTTAACTCTTTTTTGTTATAGTGGAATGACAAAATTTACTATTATTAACTAAAATCTCCTGATGAGGACTTTTTTTGTTAAAAAAATAGATAATAACACCAAGATTTCGTCATTCTACTTTTTGTTTCCAATCATTGTTCTGCTGGCTTTAACGGTTCAGTCGATCACTGGAACGCCAATCTTCAAAAGCGAAATCGCTAAAGCAAGCGGCGCAAGCTATTATGTTGACGCCGCTTCTATTGGCGGAACCTGCGATAACAATAATTCCGGAACAATTGCCCAGCCGTGGTGCACCATTCAAAAAGCAACCGGCAGCAGCTCTCCGGTCACGGCCGGCGACACAATCTACGTTCGGGCCGGCACTTATACCGGTACCGTCGATTTTTATAAATCAGGGACCAACGGCAACCCTATAACCCTGGCCGCTTATCAAAATGAAACGGTTAATCTCAGCGGAGAATTGAGGATTGATCCTAACGCCATTGAAGGTTACTTGGCGGAAAATTGGACTTTTAGAAAACTGAATATTACCAATCCCGAACGAGACGGCATTCATATCGCCAACGGCAACCATGCCGGCACCATTACCATTGATGACTGCAACATCAGCCACAATAAAGCCAATGGCATTGCCACCGGCTGGGGCAATAATAATATCGGGACTCTAATCATAAAGAACAGCACCATCCAATATAACGACAGCGGCCACGAGGACGGCAACAGCGGATTAGTGGCTTACGCTTACGGCACCTATATTATTCAAAATAACAATATTTCTTACAATGGAGATCCCGATCGCACCAGCTCCGGCAATAAGGGCATAAATTTTTATTCCGGCGCCAACCGGTGCGCTAATTGCCTGATTGAAAATAATATCCTGCAAAATAATTTGGAAACCGGCATCGATTTTCACGGTACCAATGGCACGATCCGCAACAACTTGATTATCGGCAACGGCCAGCGGGATACGGAAGAGGGCGAATACGGCGACAACGGCCTTTCCATGCAAGCATATGCCGTTAATAACAAAGTCTATAATAATATGATCGCCAGTTCCGGCGGCACCGAGCTTTCAGTATCCGGCAGCGGCAACCAATTTTACAACAATACTCTTTATAAGGATTATAACTATACCGCCACTCCGGTTCCTTCTAACCAGTATTACAGCGACATAATCATCTGGTCGGGCAGCAACCATGTTTTTCGCAATAATGTCATTGTGAACACCCTGAATATTTCCGGAAGGCAATACGGCGTAATGACCAAGGAATTCGCCACTGATTTATATACCAGCCAAACCTGGAGCAATAATTTGTATTATTCCGCCTACAGCGATTCAAACTACATAAAAATCAACAATCATCCGAATTTGGCCGCCTTGCAGACTTTAAATGAAGATCAAAACAGCCTGTTTGCCGAACCGCAGCTGGTCAATGGCGCGGGCCATGACTTTCACCTGCAGCCCGATTCCCCAGCCATTGATCACGGCTATAATCTGGCCGGTATTGTCACAACTGATTATGCTGGTACCAGCCGACCGCAGGGCTCGGCTTATGACATTGGAGCATATGAACGCGCTTCTTCTACTCCTCCAGCGCCGGCACCCGAGCCTGAGCCTGAACCAGAGCCTGAACCGGTTCCTCCACCAGCAACCCCGCCGGAAGAAAATGTTGGGAATACTCCGGAAACAAACAGTTCGCCGAGCCCAAGCCTAGACGGCAATACGAATTCCCCTGCCAATACCAACGCGAATACCCCAACTAACATTAACTCTGATTTAAATTCCAATTCCAACAGCAACGTTGATCAGAACAGCAATGTCAAAGAAAATGAGGTCAGTGAAAACAATAATCAGAACAACAATAGCAATTCCGACATTATTGAGCCGGAAAAGCTTGCCGCCAATACTAATAGCTTAAATAACTCTTCAATCTCCGTTGGAAATAGCAATAATAGTTCCAACGATTCATCAGCCGCCACTGGGAATAGCAATAATTGGGTTTGGTATTTGGCCGCTGTGGCCGGAATTGCGGTTTTCGGCCTGTCATTTTACTTCTTCAAAAAAAATCAAAAACTGTAGGGTGAAAATAGATTATTACAAAAAAGACCCGCGCGCGGGTCTTTTTTCATTCCTATTACATTATATTTGGAAATAATAAATTTATTTTTTATCATCTGGCTGATCCGACGGTTTTTTTATCAACCTAGCTTTCAGTTCGCCAAATATTGCCTGATAAAAAGCGGCTTTTAGTTTCCATTGGTTTTCCGTGGAATTATTAAGCCAGGTAATCAGCTCGCTTGTTTTATAACCTTTTACGGTTTCTTGCGACTGGCCTAAAGTGGTTGGCGAAACCGCCAGCTGCATCAGTTTTTTCGCTTTGCCGCTTGCCAAAAACAGTAAAAAATCCAGAGTATGCTTTTTGTCATCGCCATCGTTTTCAATTTCATCAGCGCTTTCGCGCACTGATTCCGGTTCTTTTTCAGGTTCGATTATCCTTTGATTTTTGAAGTCAAAATGGATTATTTCTCCCATAGGTTTTATTATATTATTATTTTAAGCGATACTTGGTAATAATCTTTTTTATTCATATTTTAAAACTGATATAGCAGAAATTTAAAATCAGTTTTGGCCGCAATGGCATGGATCAAATTAACGGGCATATAAAAATAATCGCCCGCTTTAAAATCGCGCCACTGATCCTTAAGATAGAATTTTCCCTCCCCTTCCAAAATATGCACAATCGCCTCTTTAGTAGTAGTATGCTCTTCAATCGCTTCGCCCTTGGCCACGGCGAACAAGGTCACTAAAAGCTTATCGCTTTTATAAATAATTTTGCTGATAATGCTTCCCGCAGAATAGCTGACACTTTCGCCAATTGAGCTGGGAATAAATGAGATGTCGTTTTTCATGGTTTTAGAAACAATGATGTTTTATGATGATTTGTTTTCGTTTGGCGGAGGGGCAGAGGGGGTTAGGGGTGAATGCCCGGCGACCAAAGCACTTATTTATTCGTGTAAGGCTCTTGAAATGTTGTATGAATCAGCCACTTTTATTCCAAGGTAGAAAAAAGTGTGCTTAAACTTGCCCTTACCTCATTCTCTGTAGGAACATTAAAGACCAATTCAAAATCAGGATCTTTAAATTTCTGAGCTTTTTTCCCAAACTGGTTTACAAATTCTCTTTTACAGTAAGTTCTGAACTCGCTCAATGTTCCAAAATCCTGGGGGTTTTTAGGATTTTTTCCAGCTAATCTCAGTAGCAGGTGCTCCGAGTTATATTTCAGAAATTGAACAAGGTCACTACTCTGTGTAATCAATGTCTCTATTGTATGGGAGTCATCTATGTCCTCATCAAGAAAATAGAATAATTTTTGGTCTGTGTATTTTTCCTTAATCAAAACATGCTTTGCTTTGAAGTGCCCAATATCGCTTACACCATCTAATTTACCTTGAGATACTATTTGGTTGCCATCTTTGATAATTTCAACCTTGTTACTAAATTGAACACGAGAATTATCAAAAAGCGCCCTGAACCTTTTTTTTGTTAAATAAGCGAATAGGTTAAACTCAGTCGTTCCCTCGCTAAGGAGTAGATAATATACTTTAAACCCTTTTTTACTATCCACGAGTTTTAAAGTAAATTATTTATAATTCTGTTAAAGTCGATGGTATCAGGCACTCCACCTAGAGAGCCAAGACGGTATACTCTTTTTATATTATCTCTCTCTCTAACATCATAATCAGAAACCTTGCTTATGGTGATACCAGTATTTTTCTTTTCTAGAATGTGAGCTTGATTATTCTGCAGTAAATCAAAGGTTTCATGATTGTGAGAAGAGAAGAATATTTGAGCATTGTGCTGATTAATATTCTTATCCTTAAATAAACTTAATATCGCGATCTCCATGTCTGGGTGATAGTATTTACTTGTTTCGTCATATATGACAATACCTCCATTCTTTATAATTTTTAAAATGTCGCTAAAGTAAGCTACGAGTTCTCGTGTACCAGCAGAAAGCTCCATCACACCAAGGTTCTTATAGAAGTCGCTATATTTCGCTTCATAAGTGAAGGAAAAGGGTTTATTGATAGGATTATTATCAGATCCCTTTTTAATGATAAGACTCTCAAATGAAGGCTCGAAGTACTTTACAACGGAATTAACAGCACCAAGTTTTTCTTCTTGAGTTTTTGCATCATTAAGATAATTAAATGCGAAAGCAATTAATCCATTAATGTTATTTTGGCCCATTTGGACAGATCTTTTGTCTGTTATGAAACAAACCCTGTCTTTTATTTCTTTGAGTTCAGAGACGCCAATTTCTGTTTTAAGATTGCTAAATACAGAAATGTCAGAAGTTTCATCTAAGAGAATGGAAAGGAAAGACGACTTCTTAGGAGCAATAATATTTTCTGCTATTGCACTGCCGATTTTATTCTCTACACGCTTTTCAAAAGTAACTTTATGATTTTTTCTACTGAATACCTTTTTACTATTCTTGTATAGAACCTCCTCTGAAATTTCTTTACCATCATTAATGATGGTAACGAAGTAGTTGTATTTATTATCATCAAAGATAAAATCCACCTCCAATACCATTGGTTTGTCCTTCGCTTCAGAACTAAAGTTTGGAAATGCAATTATAGTTTCTTCTTTTATACCATTGGGATTTGTCACAAAATCTTGCTGTTTCGAAAGCATAATCCTAATTACAGTATCAATCATATTAAATACTGTACTTTTACCAGAAGCATTGGCACCATAAAAACCAGAGATGAGTGATACTCTCTCTTTTCCTTTATTCACATATCCAATCTTTTCTTTATCTCCGCCCTCTGTAAAATCAATCTCAATAGGGTCTTTGATTCCGTAAAAATTACTAGCTTTAATCCGAGTTATTAACATATTTTTATAAAATGACATTATTTAGTAATAATATACTACAATAATACTCTTTCCAGAATAATAAGTCAAGGAAATAGCCAAAAATATGTCATATTTGGATAATGACATAATTAGTTATCCAAGATAAATATTTGTATTATATCCGTTCCCCTTTATTAGTAACCGTTTTCGCAGCGAAGCGGAGAAAACACCATATTTCCCCTCGCCTTAATGAAAAAGAAATTTGAAAGATTTTTTACACGCTTCGGGCGACAGCCCAGAAAAGAAAAGGAATATGTCAGATAACTCCTTATTACCCGAAACAATCATGTATCTTACCACCCTTAACCCACTTTCACTATACCAAATGCCGCTTTTTATGCAAGAAATTATTGTTAATAATAGAAAAATCCCCAAAAATTTCTTTTTGGGGATATCCGTTGATAGACGGATAATTGCTATGATTACGATTAGCTTAGTGCGATTTTTTCATCCGGATTGGGCGGCATGTCATCCGTAATGATGCAGCGCTCGCAAGACCAGGTATCGCTGATGGCTTTGGGCGTTCCGATTCCGGCTCCGCGCGGATCGCCAGCCGGACCGAAGAAATGATTCTGCGGCGCGCCGGTAGTGCGGGCGTGCATACCGGCATAAGTGGTGCCGTTGACCGTGGCGCCGAGCACTTGGTTGACGAACGCCGGATCATTGGAAACCACAGCCGCGGTCAGATGATTGGCCATCCGCTCGCAGGCCTGCAACACCGCATCCAGATTCGAATCGTCAAACTGCGTGACCACCTGGAAATTAGCGAAGATCTCGGTTGTCACCAGTTGGAATGCTTCGGG
>PFMD01000012.1:0-1086 GCA_002784945.1 Candidatus Kerfeldbacteria bacterium CG_4_10_14_0_8_um_filter_42_10 | reverse complement strand
GACTTCAATACACCCTCCAAACTGCTCCCAGTTGTAACCGCCCATGCCAGAGGGGAACCAGACGCCTTTCACCCCCTCGCTCACCGGGGACGGCAACACGTCCGCATAGATGAAGGACCGATTCTGCAGCCGCGGATGCAACGCCTCGGTTCCCGGGTCGATGACGCGTTCGTGCGGCAGCTTCGCACCCCACGGACCGAGGTATTCGACAAGCAGGTTCTCGATTGCCTCCCGGCGGCCGTCGATACTCACATCCAGCAACACCCCACCACCTGCCTGCATGTACCGTCGTAACAGGGATAGAAACTCGGGGCGATACGGCGGACCGGGCATCGACGCGCCCTTAATATCCTGCTCCTTGTCAGCGGGAAGCGTGTAGAGCACAACGCAGTCAAACTGCTTCAGCCTGTCCCAGGTGACCGGAGTGCCCTCCGTCGCCTCGATGTTGAGCCCGTGATCGTGAAGCTCCCGCAGGTACGCGTAATCGACGAACCGCGCCGGCCACGTTTCGCAATTCCAGATCAGCACCGACGGCGACCGAGCTTCGGTGTCGGCACTCGCGGCGCCACCGGCAATTCCGGCAGAAAGCAAAGCCAACCAAGCAAAGAGTTTCATCATTGTTCCTCACATCCTTTTGCGCATACTTGTTTTGATTTGGTGGTCAAATGACAAAGCTGAGCATCGCTGTCGTTGTCTTTCGCTGGCGACTTCGCATTTCCTCCTCTTGCCCATAGATGTTTGATCTGATTCCTGGCCTGTTCGATTCCCTTCGCAAGGGTGCATCCCAAAATACGGGTGATCTTGCATGAATTCAGAAACACCCCGTATTCCTGATTGCACTTCTTTCGCAACGCCTCGAGAAGCTGCAAGTCCGCGCGCAGGTCAGCGTGGTGTGGCAGAAGCCCAGTTGATAGAAAAAGATGAATGGGACTGAACCCAACTTCCTCCGCAAAGTCTCTCGCTTCTACAAAAAATCTGCGGAAAACCCTTGATCCACCCTCCGGAGGGGGAGAGGAAGTTGCGGCGCCTTGTGAATGCTGAGGAGGAGTGAGGTACGTTGAGTGAGTAAACTCACCAACGAGGTGC
>PFMD01000082.1 GCA_002784945.1 Candidatus Kerfeldbacteria bacterium CG_4_10_14_0_8_um_filter_42_10 | reverse complement strand
TAAGTCCTAACCAAGCCCTTAGACTCCGAGGGCAAAATGTCCGTACCTAAAACAGTTTGATGATAAAAGAGCTAGAATATTTAAAAATTGAACAAAAAAGCGAATTATTTAGCTATAATTAGCCAATTTTACTGGATTACTTGGCAGATTAAATAATCCAGCCCGACTATTATAATTCACCGAATGTTGTTTTTGCGATTTTTATAGTGATTGCCAAAAACCCAATTTCAGCCCCGTCTATTGTTTTTTGGCTAAATTTGGCCGATATTCATATACCAATCCCCTTTTGTTCCATTCAATCACTGGTTCTAATCTATTGTATTGCTCCAAAATTTCCGCTGTTAGCGCTATTTCGTCCTTACCGCCATCCTGATAACTGGCAAAAATCCTGAATTCCCTTGTTTCCGGATCGGTATTACTATATATTCGTACAATTTTGCCAGTTTGATTCACTACCAGCCTCCTCGAAGCCTCGATTCGAAGAGTTACATTAACACAAGCAGTTCTCAAGCCCGAAACGCATCGTTTAGATTCTGGGGACGGATATTTAGGGGCCAAACAGGCCATTTCCTCGCAAATCTCACCGCCAAGCTCTACAATAGCAGTCCGTTTGCTGACTAAGGGAATGATTATTTCCATCAGGAAAAGGGTCACTAAAACAACCGTAATCGTACCTGTTACCAGCCCAGCTAAAAACCTGGTTTCAAGGGGATTATTAAACCACAGGCCTCGAAATACAAAAAACCAAGATCGTTTTTGGTATCTTTGCTGCATAACTTGCTTACTTTGAGAAATCCCGTTAGAAGCCCCGATTTAACTAGCATTAATTAATCATTTGAGTCAATACTTTCTAGAAACAAGCCCCATTAGCGATGAATCTCTAACGGGACGAGCTTCTAACGGGATAAAGATAGACCCTTTGTTTTGATCTTGATTATTGTTTTTGGATTGTTTTGATAGTAGAAAATTTTAGCATATTGACAGCTTCTTATAAAGTAATTGTATTTTGGAACAAATGGTATTTTAAGATATAATAGTGTATTATAGAGTAGAAATAATTGAATTATTGTTTGTTATGCCTAAGAAAAACGAGGCAAAAGAGTTTAACATTTTAGAAAAAATAGAACAGCCGGGGACTCTTTCCAAAATCAAAAAGCCGAAAAGAGTATTTTCTTTTGTCGGGAAATTTTTTATTTACTTGAGTGTAATTGTAATTTTGATCGGCTTAACGTTTTCTTATAAGGTGCTCCTTTCGGCTAACAGCGTTATCGCTTCTTCTAGCATCCCTTCTCTTTTGGGACAGTTAAAATACTTAGTGGTCGCACCTGATAAGTTGATTGCTGGTGAAACGGAAGATCGAGTGAATATTCTGATGCTTGGCATGGGGGGCGCCGGGCATAGCGGCGGCTATTTAGCCGACACCATCATGATCGCCAGTTACAAGCCTTCTACCGATCAGGTGGCTTTTATTTCTATTCCGCGTGACCTTTTTGTTCCTATCCCTGATTACGGCTGGCGGAAAATTAATAATGCCTATGCTTTTGGCTATAACGAAAACGAGCAAGACGGCGGAGAAAAATTAATGATTGAGGTGATTGAAAATATTACCGGCCTTAAAATTAACTATTACGGCCGAGTTGACTTTGAAGGATTCAGAAAAGTAATCGACGACGTGGGTGGAATCGACGTTTACGTGGAAAGAAGTTTCTACGATTCCATGTACCCGGACTACAGCTTCGGCTATCAGCCTGTTTCTTTTCAGCAAGGGGAAAATCATTTTAGTGGCGAGAAAGCCCTGCAATTCGCCCGTTCCCGGCACGGCAACAATAACGAAGGATCGGATTTTGCCCGTTCCGAAAGGCAGCAAAAAATCTTATTCGCCCTAAAAGAAAAAGTGCTTTCTGCCTATACTCTGCTCAATCCTAATGTCATTCTTACTATTCTGAACGACCTATCGGATCACGTCCGAACCAACATGGCTCCCTGGGAAATGATTAAGCTTTATAAATCGGTACAAAACCTTTCTTCTGATAAAATTATCAACGAGGTAATAGACAATAGCCCTGACGGTCCGCTGCACGCTGAAACCACTGTGGACGGCGCCTATATTCTAAGGCCTAATGCCGGGCCGGATGATTTTTCCGCTATTCAGGAAATTGCTCAGAATATTTTTGATACTAGTACTAAGAAAAAGGAAGAAGCCACGATTGAAGTTCAAAACGGTACCGACGTTGCTGGAATGGCGGCCAAAATAACCGAGACGCTCCGACTTTCCAATTTCAATGTAATTAAAATTGGCAATGCTTCTGAACAGAATACGGGCAAGACCATCATCTACGATTTAACCGAAGGAGAAAAACCCCAAACCCTAACCGCTCTGAAGCAAAAACTGAATGCCGAGGTAGCCACCACCCTGCCAGCCTATCTCTATTCCCAAGAAGACCAAGTAACTTATCAGGGACTAAGCGCTCCTCTTAATACCGCCATTGTTCCCCAGGGTAAAGAAGTTGATTTTGTAATTCTTTTAGGAACAGACGCTCAGGCAATTTTAAATAGCGCCAATTCTCTACTCACTGACAATGGCGATTAGGGGATAGCTTTATGGCTTATTAGGGTCGATCGTTCAATTGTTACATTGTTATATTGTTGTATTACTGTAAATAAGTTGAGCAATAAGAACAATCAAACAATATAAATCCTAAAAAGTTCCGACGTGAAGTCGGAATTCCGACCAAAGCGTCGGAACTAATAAGCTACAAGCTAAAGCAGTAAGGCATGTCTAAAAAAAATCCTATCGTAGCAATAATCGGACGAACCAATGTTGGCAAGTCCTCTCTTTTTAATAGATTAGTGGAACGGAGAAAGGCAATCATTTCGGACTTGCCCGCTACTACGCGGGATCGCAACTACAGTACTGTTTATTGGAAAGGAGAAAAATTTACGATTATCGACAGCGGCGGATTGGACATAAAGAAAGGAGAGGCTATTGAAGAGGATATTCGTAAGCAAGCCGAAATCGCCGCTCAAGAAGCTGACCTTATTTTGTTATTAACCGACGGAAAAAAAACCGTTACCCCGAAAGATAAAGAAATTGCCCGCTGGCTGAAAAAAATAAAACAGCCTAAGATCTTAGTGGTCAATAAGGTCGATAACCTTAAGATCCGAAACCGGCTGGAATCGGATTTTTTTAAACTAGGCTTAGGAAAGCCTTTTTTAATTTCGGCTTTAAATGGCAGTGGCAGCGGTGACTTGCTGGATGAAATTGCCGATAAATTACCCAAGTTTTCTTCGGCCGACAAAGAACCTGATTTAAGAATTGCCGTGGTGGGCAAAACTAATGTGGGAAAATCTTCCTTTGTGAATGCGCTGTTGGGCGAAGAAAGGGTAATTGTCAGCCCTATCCCTCACACTACCCGCGATCCTCAAGAGATTGAATTTCGCTACAAAGGAAAGACGATTATCTTAATCGATACGGCCGGTTTAAGAAGAAAAAATCCGGAAAAGGGCAAAAGCGACACTAAAGAAATTGAAAAGGAAAGCGCCCGGAAATCTTTAGGGGCATTAAAAAACGCGGACGTCGCCCTTTTAATGTTGGATGCCACCGATCAAATTTCTTTTCAGGACAAACATATCGCTAATGAAATCATTGAAGCGAAAACCGGAATTGTGGTGGTGATAAATAAATGGGATTTAATTCAGAATAAAAGCCCTAAAACTCTCAAGCAGTACCTTTTGTACGTTCATTCCCATTTTCCTTTTTTGCTCTGGGTCCCCTACGTGTTTGTTTCGGCAACTAAAAAAATCCGTTTAAAAGACACCCTTGATTTTGCCTTAAAAATGAAACAGAATAGAGAAAGGACGGTTGACTCGGCGGAACTACAATCATTTTTGGATTTCTTTAACGAAAGTTTGCCCAAGGGAATGAAAAATAAAGAAACTCCCCCTTTCGAATCCATTAATCAAATTGGCACCACGCCGCCTCAATTTGATGTTGCCACCGCCGCTAAAACAGAAATACCAAATGCGATAATGGATATTCTGAAAAATTCATTACGGGAGGAATTTAATCTATGGGGCACACCGCTAATCATTAAACAGGTTAAAAGCACAAAATGAAACTGGTTGTGGGTTTAGGAAACCCCGGAAAAAAATACGAAAATACCCGGCACAATATCGGCTGGCAGTTAATTGAAGCGCTGCGATTGGTTTTAGATTTTACTGGTTTTAAGAAGGAGGGCAAGTTTCAAAGCGCCGTTTCTGAAGGGACCTTTCAAGGCCAAAAAATCATCCTGGCTAAACCTTTGACCTACATGAACAATTCCGGTCAGGCCGTAGGCTTGATCCAGAGATTCTACAAAATAAATTCTGAGGATATATTGATAATTCGAGACGACTTGGATCTAGAATTTGGAAAATACCGCGAAAAGCAAAACAGTTCATCCGGAGGGCATAACGGCATTAATTCCATCATCAACCAGTTGGGGTCAAAAAACTTTACTCAGGCAAAAATCGGAATTAAAAACGAACTGTTGCCTAAAATGGACCCGACCGATTTCGTTTTAAAAAAATTTACCAGGGCGGAAAAGCAAGAATTAGAAAAACTTCTTCCAGAATACGTTTTAAAAATAGAAAAGCATCTGCTTGCAAACATTAATATTCAAACACCAAATCCCAAATAAATCACAATCAACAATTATCAAACCTTGTGTTTAAAAAATGTTTGGAATTTTAGAAATTGGAATTTAAGATTTATTTGGGATTTATAATTTGTAATTTGGAATTTAATAATCAATGCTGAAAACAAACGACCATAAATTTCCCAATAATTTCTTTTGGGGTACGGCCACTTCTTCACATCAAGTAGAGGGTGGTCAGAATAACGACTGGACCGAATGGGAGCCCGGAAAAATTAATGACGGCAGCGTTTCCGGCCAAGCCTGCGACAGCTGGAATCGCTACTCCGAAGATTTTGACTTAATTCAGAAGCTTAATAATAATGCTTATCGTTTTTCTATAGAATGGAGCCGCATCGAGCCGGAGGAGGGAAAATGGAACCAGGAAGCAATTAGCCGCTATCAAAAAATGGTTTTGGAATTAAGACAAAGAAAGATAGAACCTTTCGTTACCCTGCACCATTTTACCAATCCGATTTGGTTTTCAAAAAAAGGGGGATGGAAAAATAGCCAGGCGCCGGAACTCTTTGGCCGCTACTGCCAAAAGATGGCGGAAAATTTGCCTCAAGTAAAATATTGGATTCCGCTTAATGAGCCAGAGGTTTACGCCCTGCTCTCTTATCTTATCGGCTATTGGCCTCCTCAAAAAAAATCTTATTTTAAAACACAACGGGTAAGAAAAAATCTGGTTCAGGCGCATCAATTGGCCTATCAGCAGATAAAGAAGATTATCCCTGAATCAGAAATCGGAATTGCCCAGAATTTAATTCACTTTCTTCCCTTTCGACCGTCCTCGATCTTGGATCGTTTGGCATCCGCCTTTGCTGATCGAAATTACAACCGAAGCTTTTTAAACAAAACCAAGGATTATTTGGATTTCATTGGGATAAATTATTATTACCCTAGCCGCTTAAAATTTAAGCTCTATAGTTCAAGGAATTTCTATCGAGAGACGGTTCCTCAAAATGCACCAAAAAGCGATTATGGCTGGGAAATCTATCCTGAGGGGTTAGGTCGGATAATTGAATCGGTTACCCAATTCAAAAAGCCTTTGTACATAACGGAAAATGGGATAGCGGATGCTAAAGATAAAATGCGAACGAAATTCATTCAGGATCACCTGGCTATTTTGCATAAAAAGATTTCGGATGGATACGACATTCGCGGATACTTTTATTGGTCGCTCTTAGACAATTTTGAATGGCGGGAAGGCTACAGTAAAAAGTTCGGATTATTCAGCGTGGATTTTAAAACTCAAGAAAGAAAAATCAGACCGAGCGGAGAGTATTACGCGAAGGTGTGCCGAGACAACAAACTATAAAACAGGAATCACTTCCATAAACAATGAAGGCGCGATTCGCGAATCGCGCCTTCATTGTTTTTACGACATAAATTATTTTTGCAAACACAAAAGGCTCGATAAAAATCGCGCCTTCATTATATTTTTATCCCCACACCTAACCCGGTTTGTTAATTATTGAATGAATATAAAATAATATATTTCTTTGTTTGCTTAACTTTACTCTTTATATTTGGGTTAGGTGTGGGGATAAAAAAACTCCGGGGAAAGACTCGCCTTCCTCGGAGGGTTATATTTTTACAATGAACTTTTGCTACTTCAGTAGCGCCATCTTACCGACGGCCGTGTTTTGTTTGGCGGTCAGGCGGTAAAGATACACGCCCGAAGCCAAATTTGAGCCGTTGAAGATAGCGGAGTGCGTTCCGGACTGCTGCCAGCCGTCCACCAGTGTCGAAACCAATCTTCCAGATGTGTCATAGACATTCAGTTTTACCTGGCTGGCGAAAGGAAGCTGGTAGCTGATGGCAGTGGCGGCATTGAACGGATTGGGGCAGTTCTGGAGCAGGATGAATTCCGAAGGCGGTTGGGCCGGTATTTCAGGCACGACTGGCAAGGCCTGCGAGCAATCGTAGATGCTGAAATCGCTCCAATCCGCAACATAGGTATTGTCGTTCTTTACCGTGAGACTGTGTGCGATTCCTTCGGTATCATACCAGCCAACCAGAAGCGGTTGGACAGGATTAGGGGTTAAAGACAACACTTTGAAACCGCCATATCCTTCGCCTAGGTAAAGGTGGCTGCCGCTGACTGCCAGCTCGTTTACCGGATAATCTTCAGTGAATTCTCCGACTTGCACCGGTTGATGCGGATCGGAAATGTTTATCACCGCAACCGTATACATACTGGACACGTATGCCAAAGTATCGTAGAGCGCCACGTGCCGCGCGTCCGACAAGCCGCTGCCAACAAAGCCGCTGGCCCGGACCGGATTGGCCGGATCAATGACATTAATTATCAGCAGGCCGATGCCATCAGCCACATAAGCGAAGCCGCCATCGACGGCAACTTCCAGGCTGGTGGCAATTTCGGGCTCGACAGAGATATAGCCGGTGGGTATGGGATTTAGCGGATCGGCTACATTGATAATGCTAAGACCCGCCAGATATCCGTTAACCACATAAGCGTAATTTCCGTCCAGAGTTACGTTTCCAGCCAAGCCGGGCGAATTGGCAACCGCGTACGGCTGCGAACTGTCTGAGATGTTGACAATTATCAAACCGCTATCTCCGCCCGCGATATAGGCGTAAGGCGGTTCAACTTTTAGCGCGTACGGATAATTACTAGCCACTTGCATCAAACCGGTTTCAACCGGAAACGAAGGATCGGCAACGTTGATAATGTGTAGTTTTGATGTAGTCGACGTAGTCACCGTATAAGCGTAATCCCCCGAAATGTCCACGGCATGCACTGCTTCGGAATCTGGTAATGTCGAGATCAAATTGATGTTCCAGCCTTGCGACATGACGGGCGGCGATGCTGCTAACAGCAGCAGCGCCATTAGCAACACGTATCTTTTCACCTTTTCCTCGCTTTCATATTAACTTTGGGCTACGGGCCCTGGCCGAAAACCAGAGCCCGTAGCGGGTTGGCTTATTTGATCAGAACCAATTTGGTAATCGCGGTGTTTTTTCCGGCAACTGTCCGGCAGAAGTAAATACCTGAGGGAAGGCTGCCGGCTTCGTAGGCAACATCATTAATTCCTGCGTGGCCTTGGCCATCGTACAAAATGGCAACTTGCCTGCCGGTGATATCGTACAGTCCCATCCAAGCCGGACCATTTTCGGTTAGAGCCAATTTCAGATTCACCGCGCCGTTGAACGGATTAGGTGCGGCCGTAACGCCGAATTTTTCAATCACTGCGATTTTCTCTTCAAGCGAAGACGAAGCATTGTCCCGGTACACCGGATCAGGGGTATACCGTGTCCGGTATTGGATGTTCGGGATGCCGAAATCAGGACCATCCGCGCAAACTGTTACCGAATCAAGGTATGGAGGCATGGTGAAAGTGTAGGTACAGTCCATATCCACCGATTGATTAACTAAGCCCCACAAAGTATCATTATTGCTTATCGCAATGGTCGCGCCTTTGCCGGCGTTCACTTTAATTGTGGTACAATCCGGATAAACGCTGATATGCGACGAGCAGGTCATGGGAGTAAGTACCGGCTGGAAAGGCCTGACTTTTGCTGTTGGAGAACCCACCAGACAACTGTACATATTGTTGTCTCTGGCATAGGTGTTGTTTGGCGTAAACCAGGAGAAGCCTCCGATTGAGGTGTAGATGTTGGCGTATTTTTCCATCATCCCCGGCCAAAGCGAAGATGGCCCAAGCAGGGAATCCTGGAACAGCGGGTTGAATTTGGGGCGGAAATATTCCTGGACGCCCTGCCATTTTTGTTTGTTCCATTTTGTCCAGGATATGCCGCTGTTGGTCATCACCCCCAGAGAGCCTCTGGTTGTGCCCTGGGTTATATTCTGCCAAACCATATGCTGGGCCAGACAGCCCTGCCACCACAAATGTTCGCCGGTAGCGCAAGTGATGGAGAAGATGAACGGATACCAGCCGGCCGGATGGGCGCATTGGTTGTCCCAGATGGTATTGCTCATAAACGAGGACCAGGGATCGCCTTGCCAATAAGTGCAATCACCGTGTCCGCGGAAGGCCACAATTTGGTGGCCTTGGGTAAGGTTACTAACCAGGGTAGCCGGTGTTCCATAGCCAACTATCCCATTCATTGATTCGGCAGTGTATGGGACATAGCCCTGGGTGTTTGCGTAATAACCGATTAGGGCTTGGGTTTGAGGATCGTTCCAGCTATCCCAATTAACTATGGGCCATAATTGCTGTACAGGAGGATCATAGGCCGCATACTGCCGGATTGGTGACAAACCGCCTCTGGTCATAAACCCCCGAGCGATTTCCTGCTCATGTATATAGGGTTTAGCGTTAGTGCCATTTGACCATTCTCCAACCAAGACCGGATCGTAGAAACCGTCAGGTTTTGGCGGGTTGTTTAAATCGCTGGCAATGATGTGGTTTACATAGTGCCAAAAAACCGTGGAATTCGGTGCTCTGACTCTGCCGATTGCCATGGCCGGCATTCTTGTTGGATTAGGATAGCCGGTTTCGGGATTAACATACTGGTTATCCGACCAGCAGTAATAGTATCCGGCATAATTGTATTGCTCTGCGGGAACGCTGCCATCAATATCATCCGGAATCATATCCGCGATCGGTATGCGGTAAATATTCGGCATTTGCAGCGCATCCTGGTATTGATAAACCGCCGCATAATCCACATCCGTAAGCTCGGTTTTGATGCCAAGGACGATATAATGAGACCTTAACAGGTTCAAAGACGGCAGGTAAGTTGATGAGCTGGGTCTGTGCAGGAAGTAGTCAGGGCCAAACAGCACATCATCGAGGTAATGCGTGAAGTCGTAGTCCATTTGGTCAAAGTCGGCGTAATTCAGGAATAAGTCCTGTTTGCCTTCATCCGTAAACCGGCTTCTTCCCCGGTCGCCGATATGCCCGTTGCCGCCGTCAAAGCTGAATTGGATTACCAGACGCCAGTAGACGCGCATTTCCCCGGTAACGGGATTTACCGGTGTAGGAGTTACCACGCCGGTGATTCCCACCTGGCCATCCAACATCAGCGGTTCGGAAACTGACAGCGGATCGTGCCAGAAGGCATTTTTGCCGTAGATTTCCATGTCCTTATTCCAAGTCGTCGCTGAATGATCCGATTCTGTTTGGTGGTTCGGGGTTGGAACTACATTGATACCCTGGAAAGTGGTTACTGTGGAATCCACAATCCGGTAGCTGACTTTGGAGCCGAGCGGAATTGCCAGATTGAACCAGGCATTGATCAGGTTCGGTGCGCCTTCGGGATTATTTACCATACGTTTGGCGGGATACGAAACGATGTCAAAAGTTTCGTTATCGTGCCGCCATTGGTTAATGGTTAACCTATTGATCTGGAATACCACAGTCGCGCCATATTCGTTGCTTGCTACCGTATCAATGGTAAAGCCGTTTTGCCAGATTCCAGCCGGATTGTCGAAATCCAATGCCTGAATCGAGGTTATCGCGACCAGCATCATTACGACACCGATCATTAAGGTAAGGATTCTTGTCTTCATGATTTCTCCTTAGAGATTCTGTAATGGAGGTCCCCCATTTATCAGGATCCCCCCTCGAGATTATCAACTAGGCCGTTCTAAGAATCAGGTGAGCTGATTAACAGCGTTCTCCTACGCCATTTGATTTCACATTTTCTATTTTGACCTTTTGGTCTTTTTTTATTTATTTACGCAATTTATGCTCAAATTGTCAATTTTCGATCAGAAACATACCAGCATTTTATCCTATTACCATTATGGCTAGGCTGTCAAATACGATTGCAAGAAAACTGAAAGCGAAGATGCGCATCTTCGCTTTCAGTTTTCTTGGGGATAAAAAAAGGCTCAGAGATCGTGAAATCCTGAGCCAAGCGGGACGTGAGGGAGTTGAACCCCCAACCCCCGGTTTTGGAGACCGGTGCTCTGCCAATTGCGCTAACGTCCCTGAAAAGTGGGGGTGGTAGGAGTCGAACCTACGCAGTTTTTTAAACAGTGGCTTTTCAGGCCACCGAACGAAGGCCACTCGTGCACACCCCCGACTAAAATGAGCGGTGAATTATATCCTCAATAAAGAGCTATGATCCAATGTTCTTTGGAAGAGCGTGCGGATGAGGGGAATTGAACCCCTGACTTTGGCTTTTCAGGCCAACACTCTACCAACTGAGTTACATCCGCGGCACGCAATAAGAATGCCCGGGGTACTATTTATAAGCGGGGAGAAAAGACATCGCTTAAGGAGGATCGCAACATCCTTTCTCTTACCGCGACTTATAAATAGTACTCCAGGCACCTTTCTTAGGTACCACCCAGAAAGCCGCCCACAAGCAATAAAGTTCAACCCATAAGGGATAAACCTTATACTTGATGGCTACTGGCTTTGGCGTAGGAGGGGTTGCCTAGCTTTCACCGCTTGTAAGCGGCTGCCTGGGTAGTAGCACGAAATTATGTAAACCCCGTTAGAGAAAACTACCGACCGTTCCTCTGGTTATAAAATGATTTCTAACGGGGTATTCCAGCGTAGTAAAAGAACCTTAGATTTCTCTAACGGGGTAAAATAGCTTACTTTAGGAGTTTCTTATGTTAACACAATAAAATTTAGTGTCAAGACCATGTACTTGAAGGGTACATAGGTAACACTTTGTGGTATTTGTAGGAAAAGTTAATGGGAGAGGAATAGCCCAGGGATTGATGGGGTCTTCGGAAGTTGTACTCAATAAGCCACTCAGTCAGCCTGCGGTTGAATATTACCGTATCCAAAGACATGTTGCCAAGCTGGATAAATTCTTCCTTTAAGGTGCGATTGAATCTCTCATTGGTACCGTTATCTTTGGGGGTCCTGGGTCTGGAATAGTAATGGGGAATGTTGAGCTTCTGGCAGGCTCGATCAAAGTATTTGGCGAATTCGCTGCCATTGTCAGTCTGGATGTTCTCAATCCTTCCGTCCAGCAGATAACGTAGGCGGTAAAGGAAGTCTTGGGATGAATAAGAGCTGTGAGTATTGTACATCCTGGCGAAAGCTACTTTAGAGTGTTTGTCTATGGCCGTAAGGATGTATCTTTTCTTTCCCTGCCAGTATTTGACCATCGTATCCAGACAGAGCAGGAAGCCGGATACTTTCTTTCTTCGCAATTCGGTAATCTTCTTCTTTCTATGCGCTCTTTGCCTTTTTCGGTTGATTCTGGCTTGTTTTTGGGGGTGGTAATAGATTCCCGAGGCTTGAATCATGCACTGCATCTTCCAGTTGGTTATGCCCTTGTCTTCGGGGTGTCTGGCTTGGTATTCTTTTAACAGTTTTTCCTTGCCATAGCGGATGTATCGTTTTCTGATCTCCAAGAACCTTTGGTACTGCAAAGAAGTGTATTCTTTCTGACGCACATGCAAAGGGGCCTTGGATTCGTCTTCCAGGCTTCTGAGATTCTGCTCATTAAAACGATTCTTCCATTTGTAAAAGGTCTTTCTGGCTATGCCGAAATGCCGGCAGGTGGACGAAGCGCCTTGGTTAGTCTTAGCGTGGTAATAGATGAGCCACTCCAGCCTTAGAGTGGCTACTTTGGAAAGGTTAAGCGCTTTAGCTACTTTGCGCCATCTCTCGTATTTGCTTAAAAGGGTTATCTTGGGAACAAGATAATATCCTGCCTGGTGAACATGAGAAGCTAGCATGATATTTAGACGAGATAAGTGATTAGGTTTTCCCTACATCTTACCAGAATGCTTGATTCTTAGGGTGTTACCTATGTATCTCATCTTCTTCAGACCATCTTTCATGAACATACATTCTAAACTTAATGCACCAC
>PFMD01000045.1:2877-3736 GCA_002784945.1 Candidatus Kerfeldbacteria bacterium CG_4_10_14_0_8_um_filter_42_10 | reverse complement strand
AATGTGTACATACATTTTGCACTTTTAGGTAAGCTAAGGGCATATGCCAAAAACTATGCCCAATTCAACAGCCGAAGAAAAGTATCGATGGATTAAGCCCATTTTAGCTGGAGATATTGCCATTAAGAATATGGCTAAAGTTTGTCCCTTTTCAGAACGAGCCATTAAGTATTGGCTTAGTGATTTTAGAAAGAATGGCTTAACCGGATTAGAGAATAGGTCTACTCGTCCTAAAACTCACCCTAAAGAAACGCCAATCAGGATCAAAGAAAGAATTGTTGAATTAAGAAATGAAAACAAAAAATGCGCCTTTAAATTGGTTGATGATTTAGCCCAAGAAGGGATTAAAATCAATACCAGAACGGTTGGCAAGATTTTGAAAATTAATGGCTTGACCAGAAAGTATCGGGTAAGGAGAATTAAGTACAAATATATTAAAGTTCCTTTAAAGGCTGGCGAGTTAGTTGAGATTGATATTAAATACGTACCCAATAAAATCAAGGGGAAACAGTACTATCAGTTTACCGTGATTGACTGTGCCACGCGCTGGCGCTATCTTGAAATATATGAAGACATGAGCAATAGTTCAGCGATTGATTTTCTTTTGAAAGTTATTCGATTGGCACCCTTTAAGATTAAAGCGGTTAAAACTGATAATGGTTCTTGCTTTACCAATCGCTACACCGGTTATCTGAAGTCGACTGATCCATTCAATCCAAGACTTCATGCTTTTGACAAAGCTTGTTTAAAACTAAATTTTGAGCACTATCTAATTGACCCGGGCAAACCGGCTCAAAACGGCAAAGTGGAAAGAAGTCACAGATCAGATCAAGAAACTTTTTATGATCAAGTTAGCTTC
>PFMD01000045.1:533-2855 GCA_002784945.1 Candidatus Kerfeldbacteria bacterium CG_4_10_14_0_8_um_filter_42_10 | reverse complement strand
ACGATTTACAACATTGTGGTTTAAATAACTTAAGTCCTAACCAAGCCCTTAGACTCCGAGGGCAAAATGTCCGTACCTAAAACATCAATTTGTTTTTCGACATTTTAAATAATAATCTTTTATCAGATTTAACACGAATCCCCGATCAGTAATTATTATTTTTTTGTATTTGACCGGTTTTTTCCGGATCAATAACCTCGTCGTCAACTTCTAAAATCTCCGCGCCCAAACGATAATTATAGCTGTTGGGATTGATGATATGTTGATTTTTAGACGGTCTTTGGTAAAACCAAGTTCCAGCAGATAATTAATAGCATCACAATACAGTTTGCTTAGGTGAAAAGGCGCGGTAATGACGTTTTAATGATTTCTTTGGCTTCGTTGGGCATATTATTATTAATACCAATTCATGCTAATTAATACTAGCATAAATCAGCATTATTTACAGGGGTTTTCGCTATTGAATTGAATTTATTATTACGCAGACGCAAAACAAAGTTCAATTTTTTTCAGCGCCCAATCAAGTTCTTTTTTTGTTATTATTAACGGCGGCGCGAACCTGATAATGTATTCGTGTGCTTCCTTGCAAAGCAACCCCTGATCTTTTAATTTTTCACAATACTTTCTGGCAACCGTTCCGCCTTTTTTCAATTCTATGGCCAGCCATAAGCCGATCCCTCGTACTTCTTTAATATTGGAATTTTTGATTTCCTTTAATCTTGCCAGCGCGTATTTTCCCAATTTCGCGGCGTTCTCCGGCAATTTTTCTTCTTTGATGATTTTCAGCGCCTCTCGAGCTAAGGCAGCAGCCAAGGGATTGCCGCCGAAAGTAGATCCGTGATCACCGGGATTAAAAACATCCATTACTTCTTTGCTTGTCAGAAACGCAGAAACTGGATAAAAACCGCCGGCTAGCGCCTTGCCGATAATTATGCCGTCAGGTTTTATTCCGGAATGCTGATAAGCGAATAATTTTCCTGTCCGTCCGAACCCAGATTGTATTTCATCCAGAATCATGAGTATTTTTTGCTTACTACAAATTTCCCGCACCGATTTAAGGTAATCTTTATCCGGAATAATCACTCCCGCTTCACCCTGCACCGGTTCCATCAGCACGGCGGCTGTATTCCTATTAATCGCCTTTTTCAGCGAATTCAGGTTATTGTATTCGGCAATTTTAAAACCAGAGGTGAACGGTCCGAAACCTTTGCGGTATTGTTGGTCGGTAGAAAAACTGATTATGGTAATGGTGCGGCCGTGGAAATTATTGGTAAACGCGACCACCTCGGCCTTATTTTCAGGGATGCCTTTTTTCACGAAGGCCCACTTGCGAATGGCCTTGATGGCCGTTTCCACCGCTTCGGCGCCGCTGTTCATCGGCAGTATTTTATCAAACCCGGTCAGTTTATGCAGTTCCAGGTATAAAAGAGGCAGCTGGTCATTGCGGAACGCGCGGGAAGTCAAAGTCACCTTATTCATCTGTTTAACAGCGGCATTTAATAGGCGCGGATGGCAATGGCCTTGGTTAAGGGCGGAATAAGCCGCCAAAAAATCCATGTACTTTTTGCCGTTAATATCCCAAACCCAAACGCCCTTTCCTTTTTTTATCACAATATCCAATGGTTTATAATTATGAGCGCCGTATTTTTCTTCAATTTCTATTAATTTTTTTTCATTCATGGTTGTTTATTTAGTGATTATTATTTATTAAGTATTTTTTCCAATTCCTTTGCCCGTTTTCCAGCTTTAATAATGCCAGACATTATTTTATTTTCCACTTTTTGTTGTTTAAAACATTTAAAAGCCGCTTCGGTAGTTCCGCCCTTGGAAGTTATTTTTTTGATTATCTCCAAGGGCTTTATAGGCATGGAGGAATAACACCGATCCGCGCCCTTCAGCACCTGCCGGGAAATCAGCAGGGATTTTTTTTCATCAAAACCCCGTTTCCGGCAATACCGGTAAATCAGATCGGCAATCATTAAAAAATAAGATGGGCCGCTTCCCGCCGCGGCGGTAATATCATTTAATTGGTTTTCCTTACGGCATTTTATATCCCGCCCCCACAATAAAAAGATTTCTTTTGCCGTTCTTGAGGATCGTTTCGAACATTCCGGATGAGCAAACCATCCGGTTAGGCTGGCCTGGTAGCGCAAAGCCAGGTTGGGCATTGAACGGATGATATTTTTACAGTTTAATTTCGCGCTGATAGCGCGCAAGCTCACGCCGCCCATGATCGATACAACCGTATGACGTGCCGCGACGCTTTGAATCAAATCTTCTTTTATCTCAATAAAATTCTGAGGTTTTACGGCTAAAATAACC
>PFMD01000045.1:0-499 GCA_002784945.1 Candidatus Kerfeldbacteria bacterium CG_4_10_14_0_8_um_filter_42_10 | reverse complement strand
AAGGGGATAATGTTGGCATGGTCTGGATTAGTCTTTATGCAAATGGTCAGATTACAAGCCGACAGTTTTTCTTTTCAGGGGAAAGGCATGAAATGAAATTAAAGGCAGCTTATACAGCCTTTAATCTTTTGAGAAGGGAACTGCTGGATTAAGGGTCTGTCGCAAAATAACTGTATTCGGTTGCTGCTGGATGAGCGAATCGACAACCTCGATGTAACACAGTTATTTTGTGACAGACCCTAAGAAAAATATATAAGAAGGTGTTAAAAATGTATGTTCGACAGGGGCTATTATTTGTAATTTTTTTCTTTATCGGGATAACGATTCCATCCTCAGGAGACTGTGAAATTAATAAAATTGTTGCTTGGGTTAATAATGATGTTATTACCCTTCAGGAGTTAAATGCTGTTGCTGAGGCGAACTCAACTGTAAGTAAAAAAGAGATTTTGCAGGGTCTTATTGAACAAAAGCTAATCCTTCAGGAGGCAATTAAACAGGA